>CAILUB010000301.1 GCA_903837305.1 uncultured Cytophagaceae bacterium | reverse complement strand
TTCTTACCTTTGAAACAAAATTATTGTTGTTTTGGCTCGAATTAAGGCATTTCTATTGAATCTAGGCCTATTGGTCGCACTCTCCTTTGCCACAGGGAGCCTTTCTTCGCTATTTTTAGCCGGCCTCGACTGGATTCAACATAACGGATCCTATTTATATGCCTTGCCACTTTTAGGTTTAGTGTTCCAAAGTTTCAAAGTCCCAGCCTACCTCATTATCCCTTCTACTTGGCTCAGTCACCTAGCCGGAGCCTCAGTGGGAAGAGAAGGAGTCGCAGTCACGATGGGTCGAATACTCGGTGAAAAAATTCCCGAATCATCCGATTTTTCGAAAGACCTTTTTTCCAAAGCCGGCATGGCCGCTGGCTTCGCCTCCGTTTTTGGGACACCTCTTGCCGGAGCCTTCTTTGCACTCGAAGTAGGAGTGGTGGGCAAAATTAATTTTCGCCACATCCCCGCCTGCCTTTTAGCCGCTTTTTTCGCGAATTTTGTAAGTCTCCACGTGTACGGCACAAAACATCTTTCTTACCCTAGTATTTTTTTACCCTCATTTTCAGGGGAGTTTTATGCGAAATTGGTCCTCATAGGCCTATTTTTAGCCCTAATTGCCCTTGCCTATAAGCGCTCAGAATCGATTATAATTGCTGCGTTCGAGAAATCGCCCGTACAAGGTCCGCTAAAAGGGATTCTCGCGGGCTCCGTTTTGTTCGGCATACTAATCACGCCAGTGTTTCACGAAACGGTCGGACTCGGATCGGAATTTTTGCTTCGCCCATTTACGTCGGTCTCGCCCGACTTCGCACTCTGGAAATTACTCGCGACTAACCTAAGTTTAGGTCTCGGATTTAAAGGGGGAGAAGCGACACCCTTATTTTTAATTGGCTCACATGCGGCATCCGGATTTGCGTTATGGCTCTCGTTGCCTTTGGGATTATCGGCAGCCATCGGCTTCGTCAGTTTGTATGGTGGTCTTGCCAAAACCCCACTAGCCGCCACCTTCCTAGGCATGGAACTTTTCGGTCCATCTGCCTGGGTATGTTATCTAGTCGTTACCTTAATCGTCTTGTTCGGTTCAGGAAAAAAAGGAATCTTTGCGTCTCAAACCTGGGCAGATTATTTGCCTAAACCAATTTACTGATGTTTAATAAAGCCTTCGAACACTACGACTCCTTCCGCGAAAATCGACTAACAAAACGCCGTTTTTCAACAGCTGTATGGCAGGAATTAATCTCTGAATGGTCCACGCATTTTGCTGTTCGAGAACTAGGTAAAACCGAAGAGGGCAGGCCTATTCATGAAGTTCGCTACGGCGAGGGTCCTATCCAAGTGATTGCCTGGTCCCAAATGCACGGAGACGAAGCGACAGCGACGATGGCTTTAGCCGATATTTTTCGTTTATTAGCCACATCTACCGATCTAAGTACTGAGATTAAGCAAAAATTGCATCAGAAAATCACCTTGCGCATCATTCCCCGCCTGAATGCAGACGGGGCAGAAAGATGGCAACGTGAAACGGCATTAGGTATCGATATGAACCGGGATGCTACAAAGCAAAACTCGGTAGAAGCACGCATTTTATCGGCTTGGGCTGACGAAATCAAGCCCGCATTCGCCTTCAATTTACACGACCAAAACCGTTTGTATTCCGTAGGCAATAGCCCAGAACAAACCCATATTGCTTTCCTAGCAACGACAGGGGACGACGCAGGAACCTGGACATCATCCCGCATGCGCGCAGGCCAAATCTGCCAACGAATGCTACGCCAAATCCAACCCCTCATACCGGGTAAGATTGCGAAGTGGACAGACGAATATGAATCTCGCGCCTTTGGTGACACCTTCTCTTCTCGCGGATACGGGTTGGTATTATTAGAATCCGGCGGCGCAGGATGGGATCTAGAAAAACAATCGCTACGCAAATTAAACGCTTGTCTATTACTCGATGCCTTCTGCGCGATTGCAGAGGGAAGCTTTGCATTAGAATCCATTGCAGAATACGAAGCTTTACCTACCAATGAACGCGCGATTGTAGACATCAAAATCACCGATGCACCACTAAGTGCAACGGTTCGCGCAGACGTCTTATTCAACCTCGTAGAAACGCCCATGAAAGACGGAAATATTCATTATTCCTGGGTGGTAGAGAACATCGGAGATATGTCTCCGTTCTATGGGTTAACGGAAATCGACGGGAAAAACTTACATTTGTCCCCTGATTCAAGCATTTCTTTGGGTGAAAATTATACTGAATTGGTTTTACTAAAAGACGGAAAACCGAGTTTTAAATTATCTGATTACACGCATAAAATACAATCCTAAATGACATCATTACCAGTAATTATCATTGGCGTAAATCCTTTTGGCCTAGAAGTAGCGCACATATTTCAAAAAAACGACGTTGTTGTCTATGGATTTCTAGATGATGATCCTAAGAAAAAGGACACGAGCATTGGCGAAATTCCAGTTCTAGGAACAGCGGACGATGAGTCTTATTTCAAATTAATTGGCAAAAACTGCGGTGTATTTGTAGCCTTAGAAAACCCAACCGAGCGTAAGAAAATGATCGAGTTGATCCTAGAAGAACGCGAAGTAAAACCCGTAAATGCCATCCATCCTACAGCTAATATTGCAGATGTAAAGAGCCTTGCTTACGGCGTATTCATAGGCAGTGGTGCACAGATTTTACCTGAAACAAAACTAGGCGATCACGTCATCATTGGCTCTGGCGCTATTGTAGAAACTGGTGCACAGATTGCAGATTTTGCTTCCATCGGAGCGGGTTCTGTGATAGGCAAAGAAGCTATTATTGAGAACAACGCTTACGTCGGAATTCACTCGACAATTGTAGGGAGCGTGAAGGTAGGAAAGAGTGCTACAGTAGGAGCGGGCAGTGTGGTGATTGAGAATGTCGCAGCCTCGAAAAGAGTCTTTGGTAACCCGGCAAAGGCACTATAATTTGACAATATTTTCTGGCGCAACTAGATCTAAAAAGTGAAAACGAAGATAGAGTTGCGCCACTACGATTACATCTTCTAGGCAATAGTCATTGATCCTAGCTAATCCATTTTCCTTATAGAAAACACGGTTCACCTGGTCTCCGGAAAGATCTGCTTTGGCCCCTGAAATACCCATCAATTCCGCTAACAATTCCAGCGAAGTATAGGATCTTCTATCGCCAAACTTCCACATCTCCATCGTATCCTGGTGGATAATTTCCCATGGTTTTTTGCCCTGTAATTGCAAAGATTTTGGAATCTCTAATCCATTAATCAACATCCTTCTGCACAGATACGGAAAGTCAAATTCCTTGCCATTGTGTGCAACTAGCGTCAATTCTCTCGACTTATAGGTCTTATTCACGAAGGCTATGAACTCGGTGAGAAGCGTTTTTTCATCAGCATGTGCAATGGTCTTCACTTTTAAGGCCATCTCACCCGCCTTGTTTACGAACAAAAAGCCCATTCCCACCACGATAATCTTACCAAATTCTGCATACAAGGGTGCCTTTTCAAAATACATCTCTTCTAAGCTGATATTAGCTGGATTTACTAAATTCTTCGCTTTTTTTATCCAAAATTCTTTCATCTTATCTGAAAGAAGGGCAAAATCGGATACTCCAGACGAAGTTTCGATGTCTATGAAGAGCGTATTCTTGAAGTTCTTTAACGTATCCATAATTTTTGTTCCACGTGAAACGCGTAAACCTTATGCTTTCAATGTTTCACGTGAAACATCCACTAATTCCATTTTAAACAAGTCATTCAAATGCCCTTTAACAATAGCAGAAACGGTCTTTATGTCCATTTCTTTGCCTAATTCCTGCTGCAGCGAAGTAACACCACGAGTCGCAATGCCACAAGGCACGATATGTGAGAAATAAGACAAGTCTGTATTTACATTTAATGCAAAGCCGTGCATACTAATCCAGCGAGATGCTTTTACACCCATAGCGCAAATCTTTCGTGCTTGCTCTGAAGTAGGATCAATCCAAACACCAGTCAAGCCGTCGATACGTCCCGCCATTAAACCGAAACCCTCACAAGTCTTAATGATTGCTTCCTCTAGCATACGTAGATATAAATGAATATCCGTGTAGAAATTCTCTAAATCCAGAATAGGGTAGCCCACTAATTGGCCGGGTCCGTGGTAAGTAATATCTCCACCACGATTGGTCTTGAAATAGGTAGCACCTATCGTAGAAAGAAACGATTCTTGTAACAATAGATGTGATTCGTCGCCACTTTTACCGAGGGTATAAACGTGTGGGTGTTGACAGAATAAAAGGTAATTATTTGTGATAGCCTTGTGGTCTTCTTCCAGGCCTCTGTTATCTAATTTCACTGTAGCTATGCGATTTAACAAAGTCTCCTGGAGATCCCAAGCTTCCTTGTATTCTATCAGTTTTAAATCAACAAATTGGACTTCTTTATTCTGCTTCATTCTTTATCAAGAGCCTGATAGTGCCTGGCAAAAACCTGAGCTACCTTTAGGAAAACAAAGATACAATAATGGCAAAACATATAACACAAGGAAAATTAGGCGAACAAATAAGCGTAGACTATCTACTAAAAAACGCCTACACCATCGAAGCAAGAAACTACCGATACAAGCGAGCGGAGATTGACATCGTCGCTAAAAAAGGAGATCTCTTAATCTTCATAGAGGTCAAATCCCTAAGAAGAAATACCCACGGACATCCCGAACAAAAAATCACCCAGAACAAAATAAGGCTCATCAGCAGGGCCGCCTGCGCCTATCAATACCAGCACAAATGGCGCCAAGAGGTGCGTTTTGATAGCATTTCGGTTAATTTTTATCCACAAGCCTTTAAAATAGAGCATTTCGAGGATGCTTTTTCGTAAATTCGCGGTTTAATAGCGTATTCATGATTCAATTTTGCATAGAGGACATAACATTCTCCTTACAAGAGAAGTTAAAACACAAAGCCTGGTTAAATGAGGTGGCGAAACAAGAAGGAAAAAAGATTCTAGAGTTAAGCTATATTTTCTGTTCAGACAATTATCTGCTTCAGATTAATCAAGAGTATTTGAACCATGATACACTAACAGATATCGTGACTTTTGACAACTCGGAAGACCCGAAGAAAATTGAGGGGGACATCTTTATTTCCATCGATCGCGTAAAGGAAAACGGAGAGAAATTAGGGACATCTGAAACGGAATTAGAGCGCGTCATGGTGCACGGTTTATTACACCTAATCGGTTATAAGGATAAAAAGAAAGAGGACAAAGCGCTAATGACCGAGAAGGAAGATTTTTACATTAAACAATACTAAAATGTTTCACGTGAAACATTCATAGCTATGCTAAATTCATACGATGTAATTGTGGTGGGTGCGGGACACGCCGGATGCGAAGCAGCTTATGCGGCGGCGCAAATGGGGTCGCGTGTTTTGTTGGTCACGATGAATATGCAGACGATTGCCCAAATGTCTTGCAACCCAGCGATGGGGGGTGTGGCGAAAGGTCAAATCGTTAGAGAAATCGATGCTTTAGGAGGAATGTCTGGAATTATTTCAGACAAGACCATGATTCAATTTAGAATGTTGAATCGTTCCAAAGGCCCAGCGATGTGGTCGCCCCGTTGCCAATCCGATCGGATGCGATTTGCAGAGGAGTGGAGAAATGCATTAGAAGGGAATTTGAATGTTGATTTTTGGCAAGATTCAGTTCAGCAATTAATCGTAGAAAAAGGCGAAGTGAAAGGAGTTATCACCCGCATGGGAATGACCTTTACAGCTCGCGCCGTCGTATTGACTAACGGGACCTTTTTAAATGGCTTGATCCACATAGGGGAGAAGAATTTTGGCGGAGGAAGAATGGCAGAACCGATGGCCATTGGACTAACAGAGCAACTCATTAACCTGGGCTTCGAATCTGGAAGAATGAAGACAGGCACTCCGCCGCGAGTAGATGGAAGAAGCCTAGACTTTGCTGCGATGGAGGAACAAAAGGGCGATGAGAATCCAAGTTCTTTTTCATACCTAACCGAGTCCCCATTAACCGAACAACGCTCTTGCTGGATCACACATACGAATACGAAAGTGCACGAAGTCTTGCGCAAAGGCTTTGATCGTTCGCCCATGTTCGCCGGCAGAATTAAAGGTTTAGGCCCACGCTATTGCCCATCGGTAGAAGACAAAATTAACCGGTTTGCAGATAAGGATTCGCACCAGATTTTTGTGGAACCAGAAGGCTGGAGCACCGTAGAAATTTACGTCAATGGATTCTCAACATCCTTGCCGGAAGACATACAATTCGAGGCGATTCGATTGATCCCGGGATTTGAGAAAGCCAAAATGTTCCGTCCAGGTTACGCGATTGAATACGATTATTTCCCGCCTACCCAATTAACACCAACGTTAGAAACCAAGCGTGTGAAAGGCTTATTCTTTGCCGGCCAAATCAACGGCACAACAGGCTACGAAGAAGCTGCTTGCCAAGGCTTAATGGCTGGTATCAATGCCCACTTAAAAACACACGAACTTGATTCATTCACCTTGTCTCGTTCAGACGCCTACATCGGCGTATTAATCGATGATTTAATTAACAAAGGAACAGACGAGCCTTACCGGATGTTCACGTCGCGTGCTGAATTTAGAACGCTGCTAAGACAAGACAACGCGGACGAACGCTTAACGGCAAAAGGATACCAATTAGGTTTAGCGACCGAGCAACGCTGGAATAAATTCCAAGAGAAGAAGGCGCAAGTTGCGGCTTTAACCGAAGAAATAAAAAATACGAAAGTAAAACCAACGGAAGTAAACGACTGGCTAGAGCAGGAGGGAAGTGCCACCTTAAAAGAGGGGGCGCCTATTGTGAATTTATTACGTCGCTCGGATTTATCCTTCGACCGCATCGCAACACACCCGAGTGTAGAACCGATTGTCAGAAACTATTCGCAAGAAGTGCGCGAGCAAGTGGAGATATTAGTGAAGTACGAAAGCTATATTGAGAAGGAACGATTGATGGTAGACAAAATGAGATCAATGGAAGACTTAACGATTCCTGCGAATTTTGACTACGATAAAATCAAAACACTTTCGACGGAATCGCGCATTAAATTGAAATCGATTTTGCCACAGACCATCGGACAAGCAAGTCGCATTTCCGGCGTGTCCGCATCTGACGTTTCAATTCTACTTTTATTCATGGGACGCTAATGGAAAATATACAAAACTGCCCCGTTTGCGGATCTCCTGATTCAACCTTGAAATTCAAGGCGAAAGATTATACCGTATCGAACGAACTGTTCCACATCGTGACTTGTAATTCCTGTCAATTGATTTACACGAACCCACGACCTGCTGCAAACGAAGCGGGGCCCTATTATCATGCAAGCGCCTATATTTCACATAGCGACACGAATGAGGGACTAATAAACAAGCTCTACCATGCGGTGCGCAAATTCACGCTTCAATCGAAAACGAATTGGATCGAAGCCGAGAAAAAAGGAAGCAAAGAATTGCTTGATATCGGCTGTGGAAATGGTCATTTTCTGGCAGCGGCAAAAGAAAAAGGCTGGAACATTAATGGCGTCGAATTAGACCCAGAAACGGCAGCTAGAGCAGCGAAACTAACAGGACTTACCATTGCGCCATCTTTAAAAGAAACCACCCCAGAAAAGCAATTTCAAGTGATCACCTTGTGGCATGTCTTAGAACATGTGTACGAGCTTGACGAATATTTTAAGTTCTTTAAAAGCCGCTTAGCTAAGGACGGTAAACTTTTATTAGCCCTTCCTAACCCCGCTTCCTTCGATGCAAATTATTTCGAAGAACATTGGGCGGCTTATGATGTTCCACGGCACATTTACCACTTTACGCCAGCTACCATTACGGCTTTGGCATCTAAATACGGATTTAAATTGAAAACGAGTCGCGGACTGATCTTTGATAGCTTTTACATTTCTTTGTTGAGTAACGAATACAAAACAGGTAATAAAAGACTGATGCATTCGTTCTTTATTGGCTTGCTTTCGAACCTACGTGCAATGATGGGCAAGCCGAATTACTCTAGCAATCTGTATCTGTTTGAACATGCGTAACTACTTGAAATTCAGCCTATTGTTTGTATTCCTAAGCTTAGGGGTCAGTTTGGTATTTCTACAAAGTTGTGCCCAAATGGCCTCGCCTCCTGGTGGCAAAAAAGACACGTTGGCACCAGTGGTTATCAACTCGATCCCCCTAAATAAAAGCAAAAATTACAAGGGCAAAAAAATTGAATTGAATTTCAATGAATACGTTGCGGTAAAGAACTTGAATCAAGAACTATTGATCACCCCCTCCATAGGCAGTTACGAAACGCGCATTCGGCCTATGGGACTAACCTTGGTTTTGGACAGCACATTAAAAGACAGCACCACCTATACCTTTAATTTTAGAAATGCTATAGAAGATATAGCAGAACAGAATAAAGGCAAGAATGTTAAACTCGTTTTCAGCACCTCTAACAGTATAGACTCTTTAAAGATTCAGGGCCAGGTGAAACATTTATTGACTAATAAAAAAGTCGATAATGTTACCGTTGGTTTATATCCTTACACAGACACCTTATCAATAGACAGGGCAAAACCTTATTATTTTGTACGAACAGACACCTCAGGCATTTATGCGTTAGAAAACTTGGCAGCAGGAAAATACTATATGGCTGCATTTGAAGATGGGAATAATAATCTAGTCTACAATTCAGCTAAAGAATCGGTTGACTTTATTACCGAACCGTTTATTAACCTGAATAAAAATGAGACGCGCGACTTTAAAATCGCCCTGCAAAATCAGGATGCGCTAAAATTAAGTAAAACAACTACGACAGCTAAAACCGTCTTATATGAGTTTAATAGAGGAATTGCTGCCGCAGAATTACACTTTTCGGCGGACGAAAAGCCGATTTACCAAATCGAAAACAACCGCTATTTGCGTATCTATGCCGGTAATTTAAATAAAACAGATACACTAAAAATAGAAGCGGCGCTTGAGGACTCAATAGGTAGAAAATATGAATTAAGTCTTAAGGCTAAATTCAGAGAATTAGCTAAAAAAGATAAGCCAGAAACAACACCACTAGGGTTTGACGTATTTCCTAAGGCAGGCACACTAATAGTAGCAACGGATTCTGTACTCATTATCTTCCCTAAACCCGTTTCACAATGGGACTCTAAGAAAGTGCATATTTTGACAGAAAACGATGATGACCTAACGTTCCCTGACGAGGCATTCAGCTGGAATAAATTCCAAAATATATTAACAATCAAAAGCGACTTCTTGCCTTTAGTAAACAAATTCACCCTTTCGCTATCAAAAACAGCTTTTGTGGGGCCAGAAGCAGATTCGACACAGGAATTTAAACAGCTAATCACACGCTTAGATACAGAAGAAACGGGAAGTATTGAGGGCGGGTTTAGAACACCGGGTAATTATATATACCAACTGTTAAGAGGCGATAAATTTGAAAAAGCCTACGAGCAAAAAAGTACTGGCCCATGTTCCTTTCAAAACATACAACCAGGGATCTATACCCTAAGAGCCATCGTAGATACAAACAAGAATGGTCAATGGGATATTGGTAACTATAAGACAAAAACCAAGTCAGAGCCCATCTATTATTTCGACACAAAGATTAAATTAAAAGCTAATTTTCAACTAAGTGACTTGTGGATAAACACCCCTTAGTATTGTGGATAACTGCCCTTTTTATCCACATTCTATCCACACAAACGGCTGATAAGTGTGCATAACTTTTTATCCAAACGGGGCACTGTGGATAACTTTGGACTTATCCACAAGTTGTTAGACACTTATCCACAGAGACACAATGCCTTTAAAATAGACAATAGTTACTCATATCAAGCACTTACAAACACGAATTAGACTTATCCACTTATCCACAGAGAACAACAAGAAGAAACAAAAAAGAGATTTAAAAATATTTTTCTTTTTTTAATTTATGTGTGTGGATAAGTTTTTAAGCTTGAAAAGAGCTTTTGATGCTTTTTTGATATTTTATACATAAAGACTATTTATATAAGATAAAAAAAGATTAAATCACTCCTTCACTTGTGGATAACTTGTGGATAAGTAATTTAGATGCAAAAAGAACTATATTTAATACAATTTGGCTAAATTGCCGCTTCTAAACCCTTCAAACAAATGGTTCATCAACAATTCACCCGCGTCTTCGATTTACTAATCGCGTACCAAAATCTTCAAAAAGCAGATCTCTTTAATTTAAAGAGGGATGGGGAATGGAAAAATTATTCCGCCTCTGATACCTTAGAAACTATTCAAACCTTGGCATTGGGTCTTTTAGAACTCAAAGTAAAGCCAGGTGATAAAATTGCGATCATTTCAGGAAATCGTCCAGCATGGAATTTTGTAGACTTTGCTGTTCAAGTCATTGGTGGTGTGACTGTTCCGATGTATCCTACGATTACCATCGAGGACTACGACTATATTTTTAAAGACGCTGAGGTGAAATACGTCTTTTGTGAAAACGAGGAATTGTATTTAAAAGTAAAGGAAGCAGCAAAAGGTAATAAGCTGATTAAGGGTATTTACACGTTTGATCCCGTAGCGGATGTAGAAATGTGGACGTCAGTAAAAGAACTAGGTGAAGGAAAAGACGCCGCTGCTTTACAACCTTTGATGGACGCGGTGAAGCCAAGTGATTTATTGACCTTGATTTATACTTCGGGTACCACGGGGCGCCCTAAAGGCGTTATGTTAACCCATCACAACATTGTTAGCAATATAAAATCTTTAGTGAGGGGTAATTTCTTCGATTTATTGCCGGGTGATCGGGCATTAAGCTTCTTGCCTTTATGTCATATTTATGAGCGCACAGACATTTACATGTATATGTACTATGGCGTTTCGGTCTATTATGCGGAGAGCATGGAGACAATCGCGGACAACATTCGCGAGGTGAAGCCGGCGATGTTTGCCTCGGTTCCGCGTTTATTAGAGAAGGTGTATGATAAGATTTTGGCCAAAGGAAATGAGCTTACCGGCATCAAACGGACATTATTCTTTGGTGCGCTGGAATTCGGATTGAAGTACGATCCCATGGAGAAGTTGGGCTTGATTGATTCGCTAAAGTTAGCTTTCTACAGAAAAGTTATTTTCAGTAAATGGCGTGAAGCTTTGGGAGGAAATGTGCGTTTGATCGCTTCAGGTTCTGCCGCATTGCAACCACGTTTGTCTCGCGTTTTTTGGGCAGCAGGTATTCCTGTTTCAGAAGGATATGGTTTGACAGAAACATCGCCCGTAATTTCTGTGTCACGGGTTAAGCCGATTGATTTCAAAGTGGGATGCGTGGGATCATTAATCGATTGTATTGAATTAAAAATAGCAGAAGA
>CAILUB010000300.1 GCA_903837305.1 uncultured Cytophagaceae bacterium | reverse complement strand
TATTTCGACACTGTGATTTAAACACAGTATCTCTTCTTTATTTCTATCAACACGTCAAAGAACTCTTGTACCTCCAATAAATCAAACAAAGCAACCCGCCTTGTTGTGAATTTAATCACTCGATCTACTCTCAGTCTTGCCCTAGAAACCGTATGTTCCTAGCGATTGGGAGTGCAAAGATGTAGGATTATTTTTTTAAACGCAAGTCTGGGCTTGAAACTTTTTGATGAGAATGTGCTAAAACACTGAAAATCAAAGAGAAAAAATTTAAATAAAAAATAAAAAAACCTCGCAAAAATTAATTCTGCGAGGTTTTGGCCTTTTTTGGCAATAAATGAATTATTACTTTTCTAAGAATGGGTAGCGAAAATCCGTAGGCGAAACGAATACTTCCTTCACCGTACGCGGAGAAACCCAACGCAATAAATTCAAATAAGAACCCGCTTTATCATTCGTTCCAGAAGCACGCGCACCGCCAAAAGGCTGCTGACCCACCACGGCACCCGTACACTTGTCATTTAAGTATAAGTTACCGGCCGCATTTTCTAGCACTTTCATCGCTTCCAGCATCGCGTATTTGTCTTGCGCGAAAATCGCACCCGTCAAGGCATACGCTGAGGTCGAGTCTACTAAGGCTAAAGTTTCTTTCCAATCTGCATCATTATATACGTAGATCGTTAATACCGGGCCAAAGATCTCCTCCACCATCGTGCGGTAGGTCGGATTCGTCGTTAATAAGACCGTAGGCTCTACAAAATAGCCTTTCGAATCATCGAAGTTTCCGCCTGAAATGACGGTAACTTCTGGGGACTTTTTCGCTTCACTTATATAAGAGGTGATTTTCGCGAAAGCTTTGGCGTCGATGACCGCGTTCACGAAGTTTTCAAAATCTTCTGTGCCGCCCATTTTGATCGCTGCTAAATCTGCCTTCAATTGGGTTTCTACCGCTGGCCATAAAGAAGCAGGGATGTAGGCGCGAGAGGCTGCGGAGCATTTTTGGCCCTGGTATTCGAAGGCACCACGGATTAAACCGGTAGTTAAAGCTTTCGCATCTGCCGAGGAATGAGCAACGACGAAGTCCTTGCCGCCTGTTTCCCCTACGATACGTGGATAAGACTTGTAGTTGGCGATGTTTTGGCCTATATTCTTCCAAATCGTCTGGAACACGCCTGTCGATCCCGTAAAGTGGATCCCCGCAAAATCCCGGTGAGAGAAAACAACCTCCCCCGCTTCCGGGCCATCCGCTAGCACTAAGTTGATCACGCCAGCCGGCAAACCTGCCTCCTCTAAAATCTCCATTAATAATCCCGCCGAATAAACCTGCGTAGGCGATGGCTTCCAAACGACCGTATTCCCCATCAAGGCTGGTGCCGCCGGTAAATTACCCGCAATTGCCGTGAAGTTAAAAGGAGTCAATGCGTAAACGAAGCCCTCTAAAGGACGGTATTCCAAACGGTTCCAAACGCCAGGCGAAGAAATCGGTTGTTCACTATAAATCTGTTGTGCGTAATGCACATTAAAACGTAAGAAATCAATCCACTCACACGCCGCATCGATTTCCGCCTGGTAGGCATTCTTCGATTGACCTAACATCGTGCGCGCATTTAATTGCATTCTATATTTAGTCGCCGAAAGATCTGCCGCTTTCAAAAAGATCGCCGCGCGATCCTCCCAAGGCATCGATGCCCAAGCTGCTCTAGCTGCTAGAGCCGCGTCAATCGCCTGCGCCACTTCCGCTTTTCCTCCTTCATAATAGTGACCTAACACGTGTTGGTGATCGTGGGGGCAAGTCATGGCGACTTTTTTGGCACCCTTCACAGAACGACCTGCGATGCGCATCTGCACGTCAATTTGTTGATTCCGCAAATCCGAAAGGGCTTGCTTTAATTTAGATCTCTCCGCTGAATTTGCACCATATTGTAAAATAGGTTCATTCAAAGGTGTAGGGACTTGAAAAACTCCTGAGGACATATTGTTTCGTTGATGTGTAATAAATAGGATGCTAAATTACGGGTTTTCTACTTATTATCAAGAACCACAAAGCTCAGGTAGGGCTTCAACCGCCTCCACGCCACTTGATCCAACAATTGCATTTTTTGCAACACGTCGAAATCAGTTATTGGACCATGTTGTTTTCTGTAGGCCAAAATCACTTTCGACTGTCCATAAGGCAAATACGGATGCCTGAAATCTTTCCACTCTACCTGGTTAATCTTCAGAAACCGATACACCCCGGCACCCACCTTTAACAAAGCCTTATTTTCTTTTACCCAAACCGAGTCCAAGCCATACACCTCCTTCAATTGATCTACTTTGTAAAACCCTCCCAATTTCTCCCTATACGTAATAATCCTTTTGGCAAACCCAGGCCCTATCCCATTCAGCGCCACCCAAGCTGTTGAATCCGCGGTATTAATATCAATAGCTAGCTGCCTCCGCCGGCCTCCGGACTTTCCGGACTTATAGCTTCCATAGTCAACCCAGCCTTTCCTTCGGACTCCGGACTTAAAACCTCCGGACTCATTCCCTCCGGACTCTCTCCATCCGTACTTCGGACTAATTTCCTTATAGTTCGCCTCCCAAACCACCGGATTAAATTCCAACCTTTCCTGCTCCTTCTTATAATACTCGCTTACTATATAATAGAGTACATAGATTCCCATCATAAAAAAGAGAACTATAATCCCTTTGATCTCATCATGGGTGTAGGCGAGGATGAAGCGGAGGTAATAGTGGATTTTCGATTTCATCAAAATGGAAGATTATAGAGTAGAGAGAGGAGATTATAGAGTAGAGAGTAGAGATAAAAGAGTAGAGATTTTGGCCATCTATGCTCTATACTCTATTATCTCTACTCTACTTTCGGCAATCTCAAACAAAAATCTCACAACCCCCTTGTATCCTAAAAAATTATCAGTACCTTTGCAGGCTATTTTAGGGTACAAGCCTTCGGGCCTATCCAAAAAGAAATGATTTCTGAAACACAATTCCTTTATCGTAGGGGAAGCGC
>CAILUB010000299.1 GCA_903837305.1 uncultured Cytophagaceae bacterium | reverse complement strand
TCGTGTAACCAATCTTGCGAATGACTTCACGAGTGATGGCTTGCACGTCTAAATACGTTGTTGTGTTCACCTCTCCAGCTAGAACTACTTGACCTGTGGTTACAAGTGTTTCACAAGCTACTTTAGAAGTGGGGTCAAAGGCCATAAAATGGTCAATTAACGCATCAGAGATTTGATCAGCTACTTTATCTGGGTGTCCTTCAGAAACCGATTCAGAGGTGAATAGATAAGCCATGGGCGAATGTTAGTTGTTTATTTAGATTAAAATCAGGGCAAAAATACGATTATTTCAAGGAACCCGCAAGTTCAAATCAGTTAATTATTGACCGGTAAATAGTTTTTAGCGCAGCTCTTATAAAGGGAAAGGTGGGAACAGACCACATCAATCGAAGGTCTTCCTTCCAGGAGGTTTCTTCCTGTAAAAATTTCAACAAAAGCGCTGGTTTGTTGTTGTAAAAAAGGCTTTCAAAGACTTTGGAGCCAGCAATTTTTTGATCGATCAGTACTTGTAATAAGACCTCATCCAGCCAAATTTTCCAAGGATTAACAGGAATAACCAGTGTGGCAGATGGACCTTTTTCAAGTGCGGCAACGAGGTCTTTGCAGAATTTTTGGGTGCGATAAAAACTGTAGCCTGTTGTGGATTTTACGAAGCCACCACTTGTTCCTATTTTTAGGTGTTTTTGGTATAAATTCTCCGGTTTATTCGGATTGTTTCGCATAGGAATCACACCACTTTCTTCTTCCTTTAACAAATAATCATCCTCTGTTAGCCCATAGTAGGCAAATAAGTAGGATTTGATTTTATCGCGGTAATAGTCGGGTTCACGTAAAGCTGTAGAGAAAAAAGTATATTCAAATAAGGCCCTACGTGGACTAGTGGGTAATACGTACATGAATACACATTCAGTCCCAAATGCAACTCTGAAGTCGAATAAATGAGCTGCGTCTGTTTCGAAGTTATTGAAGTTACATTCGACTACCCAGCCCAAGAAGTGTTGCTTGAGGTGTTTGGGGTTGTTATTTTCGCAAGGGAAAGGGCTGAAACTATCGATGATTTTTTCACAGGCATAGTAGTCGCCTTCTGATGTTGTAACACAAGATCCTAGTCCTTGGTAATTAATCGATTGAATTTCGGCTCCTAAGTAATGAATGTTCGGGTGTTTAAGTAGTTCAGATTCTATGAATGAAAACCAGGCATTACCATTTATTTTACGATAGGAATAAGGCTCGATAGCAATCTTCAACGAAGACGGTCTAGCACTATGAAAATAAAGGGAATCCCAGGATTTTTCAGCTAGAAAATCGAATTCGCCTGAATCGGAGTTCCAATAACAAAAGGTTTGTTCATTTCGAATGCCTCGATCGATGATCAGAATCCGCCGAGAACTGAGGCTACTTTGGGCTAAATAATACGCAAAAGATAAACCGGCCATACCCCCTCCCGCCAGGATAAAATCGTATTCTCGATAGGCTGGAGCGGGTAATTGCATAAACTAGATGTGCTTTTCTGCGTGGTAACTCGAACGTACTAAGGCTCCAGATTCCACATAGGCTAGCCCGCGTTTCAATCCTTCCTCCTTGTACATCGCGAAAGTGTCAGGGTGAATCCACTCGATGACCTCATGGTGCATTTTAGTAGGCTGTAAATATTGTCCTAAAGTCAACACATCCAATCCGTTTTCTACTAAATCATCCATCGCTTTTAAGACTTCGTCTTGGGTCTCGCCTAGTCCCAGCATGATGCCGGATTTATTACGTTTTCCATACTCTTTCGTCCGCTTAATTTGTTCTAAACTACGCGCATATTTCGCTTGTGGGCGAACATAGCGGTATAAACGTTCCACCGTTTCCATATTATGAGAAACGACTTCTTGTCCACCTTCGATCATTCGAATTAAAGCATCCCAATTCGCTTTCACATCTGGAATCAAGGTTTCGATGGTCGTCAAAGGGGTGGTTTCTTTCACCGCGCGAACGGTTTGGTACCAAATTTCAGCTCCTTTATCTTTCAATTCGTCGCGGTTCACAGAGGTGATTACCGCATGCTTTACTTTCATTAATTGGATGGCATCGGCCACGCGGCGTGGTTCGTCTTCATCATATTCGTTTGGACGGCCGGTGGCTACGGCGCAGAAGGTGCAAGAACGGGTGCAGACATTACCTAAAATCATGAATGTGGCCGTTCCTTCGCCCCAGCATTCCCCCATATTAGGGCAATTACCGGATTGGCAAATCGTGTGCAATTTGTACTCGTCTACAATTTTGCGAACATTCGTATATTTTTCCCCGATGGGCAATTTAACGCGCAACCAGTCTGGTTTGCGGGTATTAGCGGCAGGACTTACTTGAGGTAATTCAATCATTTTTTTTCTATTTACTCTTTCCAAAGAAAAAGGTCACATAACCCGTCGTATAAACAGAACGAGGGTTGGTTTGGTTTAAAATTTCAACAGGTTGGCTGAAAACATCGAGGATAAAACCTGTTTCGATGGCTAGATAATTTTGCTTTAAGGTTTCAAATTTAAACTCTAGAGCCGTTTTCACATGCCATCCAGGTACTATTTTAGACTGAGAAAATCCTGAAAAAAAACTTCCTTCGCCATTGATGGAGGATTTGTTGTAGGTATTGTCTAATGCATCAGCCATTGGTACACTGGTCGTTATTGTTTTTCCAGCGTCAGTATAAGCTAAATCTACATAGTAGGGTTTTAATAGACCGATGGTAGGTCCTGTGGAAATACGGCCAGCTAAACTAGTTCCTCCTTCTTGCGCCTGAGTCAAAAGCAAATAATGTTTACCATAACTCGCTCTAAGATTGAGAAGGTAATTCAATTTACCTTCTACATAGGTTCGTCCATTAAATGAATAAGGGGAGTCGAATTCTTGGTAGTCTTTGGTATTGGTAAAGTCGATATTTATAAAGGAGCGATTAGGCAAGTTTTTGACAAAACTAAAACCCCCTAAAAGACCAGAATTGGTATTTGTGTTAATTCCAACCCCCCATGAGGATCTATTGCTGATTTCTTTTTTCTGAGGTGCGGCTGATTTCCTTTGACCCATCAGAACGAATGGTATCCCTAAAATAACCCACAATAAAAAAAATCTAGGCATGGAGGAACGGTTTAATTTCATCTACAGAAATATCCCAGTGGGTAGCCGAGTAAGGACAAATTCCCTTGTCAATCACAAGAACTTGAGGTGACTGATGTTCAATAGCAAATTGTTCAGCAATTTGGCCTGAAATAGGTCTGTAGGCTATTAAGTCCAAATAATATACGGGTGTATTTTCTGAATCCCAGGCTCTTTCAAAGCGATTCAAAGCGGTAGAAGAGATCGAGCAACGCGTACTATGTTTGAAAATAACCACCGGTTTTTCCTGTGAAGTTTCCACAATTTCAGCTAATTGTTTCTCGTCTGTCAAGGGTATCCAATTCATATTCACCTGCCTTTTTCGTAATTTTATCAATTCAACTTCAAATTTAGTAAAAAATGAGGGTTTGCCTCTATTCTTTTGTCTTGTTTTTATATCGAGTTCTTGTTCGATTGTTTGCTTTGTTTCAAAGCAAAGCTGCGTTAATGAACGAAGGCCAAAATCAGGTATGGGTAGGTCTTGAGCGACACTTCAACTCGAATGATAAACCGGTGGCCTGGTTTCACAGTGCATCTTTGGGGGAATTTGAGCAAGGAAGACCCATTATCGAGGCGTATAAAAAAGAAAATCCTCAGCATTTTGTATTGGTTACGTTTTTCTCACCTTCTGGTTATGAAGTGCGCAAAAACTACACTGGAGCAGATTTCGTAAGTTATTTACCATTGGATGGTTATTTCAATAGTGCCCGTTTTTTAGATTTAGTAAAGCCTTCTTTGGCCGTGTTTATCAAATATGAATTTTGGCATTACTATTTAACAGGGTTAAAAAAGCGCGCAGTTCCAACTATTTTAGTTTCCGCCATTTTTCGACCAAACCAGGTATTTTTTCAATGGTATGGTGGTTTTTACCGTCGTTTATTGGACTGTTTTACGCATTTATTTGTGCAAGATCAGTCATCTGCAGATTTGCTGAATCGCGTCAATGTAACGGTAGCGGGAGATACCCGATTTGATCGCGTGCTGGATACCTTGCGAAATCCCGTTTCTTGGGATTTATTGACGAATTTTTTAGACAATACAGAATTTATGGTGGTGGGTTCTGTTTGGCAGGCCGATATGGATGTGTTGATTCCGCTCATCAATTCGAAGAAATATCCTTTTAAATGGGTTATTGCGCCGCACGAAATTCACACCGAAGAATTGAAGGCATGGGAGGAGAAGATCGATTTAACTGTTTCTTATTCAATGGGCCTTTTTCACGAAAAAGCAGATGTTCTTTTTGTCAATGAGGTAGGACGTCTTGCCAATCTATACCGGGGTGCATCTTTTGCCTATATTGGTGGGGCTTTTGGTGATGGTTTGCATAGCACCTTGGAAGCTGCGGTTTTTGGGCCAACGGTCTTTTTTGGCAATAAAAATTACCTAAAATTCCGGGAGGCAAGAGAACTGATTGAATTAGGGCTGGCATTTCCTATAGAAACGACGGATGAATTAGAAAAGGCTATGCGCGTGATTTATGAAAATGACGATGTGTTTGTGAACAAGCAAGTAAAATCACGGGCATACGTGCAATTACAAGCGGGAGCAACGGAAAGAATCATCGAATTTGTGCGTAATTTAGCAGCTAATGGAAGGAAGTAAGGGTTTAATTATGCGTTCAACCGGTTCTTGGTACGAAATTCGTTCCGAGTCAGGAAAGGTCTTTAAGGGACGTTTGAAGGGTAGATTTAAACTCAACGGTCCTAAAACTTCGAATCCAATCACCGTAGGTGACCGTGTCATTTATGCGGTCGAAGATGAGGCTAACGAGACGGTTGTCATCGAAGAAATCATCCCACGTACGAATTACATCATTCGAAAATCTGTTCACAAAACAGGTCAAGGACAATTAATGGCTGCGAATGTCGATCAAGCCATCTTCGTGATGACCTTGAAATCTCCTAAAACATCTTTGGGTTTTTTAGACCGTTTTTTAGTCACAGCAGAGGCATTTCGAATCCCCGTGACCATCGTATTTAACAAGATGGATTTATTGAACGAGGAGGAAGAGGACCAAATCTTCGAATACGCAGCGCTCTACCAAGAATTAGGTTATGGCATTTTGTTTACTTCGATACCTCGTAGTCAAGGTGTAGACGAGTTTAAAGCTATGTTTACCGGGAAATTGTCGTTATTAGCAGGGCATTCTGGCGTAGGGAAATCCAGTTTATTGAATTTAGTATCTCCACATTTGAATATAAAAGTGAATGAGATTTCTGATTTTGCCCAAAAAGGGGTGCATACCACCACCTATTCTACCATGTGGGAATTAGGCCCTGAAACTTATTTAATTGATAGCCCTGGCATCAATGAATTAGGAGTCATGGAAATCGAAAAAGAAGAACTTTCTCATTATTTCCCCGAAATGCGCGCGCTAATTGGCGAATGCAAATTCAATAATTGCCTACATATTTCGGAACCGTCTTGTGCCGTTTTGAAAGCTTTTGAAGCTGGAGATATTGCGCACAGCCGTTATTTGAGTTATTTGAGTATTTTTGAGAACAACGATAACCGTCGCTAAACCTATGGAAAATTCCTATTTATGGGGCATCGATTTAGGGGGAACCAAAATCGAATGTGCTGTATTGTCTGCCACTGATGTAACGCAAGTCATCGCCCGAGAACGTATCGATACAGAAGCTTCAAAAGGCTATGAGCACATTATTTCACAAGTTGCTCTTTTAGCTTCTCGCGTTTCAAAACAAGTAGGGGTAGCTCCCTCTAAAATTGGTTTCGCCACTCCTGGAGTTTTGAATCCAGCCACCCAAACGATGAAAAACTGCAACACGACTTCCATGAATGGTCGTCCGATGGCAGCTGATTTAGCGAAAGCTTTAGGCGTTGAAGTACGTTTAGCGAATGATGCAAACTGTTTTGCCTTAGCAGAAACCCTGATGGGTGCTGTGCAGGACGTTAATCCAAAAGCTGAAGTTGTTTTTGGAATCATCATGGGTACGGGTGTAGGCGGTGGATTAGTCGTTCACGGTCAAGTAATCAACGGCTTGCATGGAATTGGAGGCGAATGGGGGCATAATATCTTGGAGGAGGGCGGAAAGCCGTGTTATTGCGGTAAATCAGGCTGCGTAGAACATGTGATCTCAGGGCCCGCTCTCGAAGATTTTTATTTTTCTATTTCAGGCCAAAAACTCCGCCTGCCACAAATCTTACAAGCTCATCTAGCTGGTACGGACGCTTTCGCATCTGCAACGATCGATCGAATGCTGGAGAATTTTGGACGCGCCGTTTCCACGTTAATAAATGTGTTAGACCCCCAAGTCATCGTTATAGGTGGTGGAGTAGGCAATATCGATTTACTTTATTCTGAAGGAATCGAACGAATCAAGAAATACATTTTCAATTCTGGGGAAGTACTAACGCCGATAGTGAAGCCCAAGTTAGGGGATTCGGCTGGGGTTTTTGGTGCTGCGCTTCTTTTCGCTGCTTCGCAGCTTG
>CAILUB010000298.1 GCA_903837305.1 uncultured Cytophagaceae bacterium | reverse complement strand
GACTCTTTCAATATCGCTTGAAACGGTTCGTGAATAGGGTAGAATGTGCCTGTTCCGGCTAGGCGATTGACTTGGCTGAGGGCTGATTGTGGTTGATAATCGCTGAGTTGACTTTCTAGCTGGGTGGCTAGCTGGAATGCCTGTTTTACGGCTTTTGAAATCCCGGTAGAATCGGCGCACGAGATGGTGATGCGAAACGGGGAACCCATTCGCTGGGTTTCGTAGGTATATTTTTTATACTGCGCGTTTACATCGCTAATGAAAAAAAGAACTAGTAGCCCTAGGATAATTTTAGCCATCAGTCTATTCTTTCGATAAATCTAGGAGCTCAATGTTACGGAAGTCAATCTCTTGTCCTTCGCTTTGGAGGGCAATAAATCCACTCTTTAATAATTTGCCATCAATTTTAAGTGCGGGGTTGTAGCGATTTGCCACGCCGCCACCTATTTGCGGTTGGGTATATTCTAACACCGTTTTTCCGTTGATCTTATGGGTAACTAAGGAGTCTCCGCGAACGATTAATTCTGCCGTAATCCACCGTTCATTTTCGTAGGTTTCCGAGCTTGAATTGATGCAATGGCGGGGATCAATTCTGCCATTATAAACCACGTCAGTTCCCGGGGAGCACATGTTTCCGGTAGGTCTTGGCTTGCCATCCGCTAACACACCTAGGAACTGCATTTCGACTGAAATAGGCCAATCCTGCTCTTTAGGCATGGTATGTGGGTCTTGTGAATGAAACATTACGCCGGAATTTCTCTCAGTATAGCTAGGCGCATCATTTCGCCAAAGTCCCGTAAAGCGGTATTGCAACCGAAGTATATAATTAGAAAAAGGTTTGTTGAAATACAGGTGCCCATAGCGTTCATTGAACTGATCGTATTGGTCGTAGCGCACTTTGATTATCCCATCCTCTGCTCGAAAGGTGTTTCCGTAGTTATCGCCCACTTCATGGTGGTGGATTTTAACAGTCCAGTTTTTCAGGTTTTTGCCGTTGAAAAGTGGAATCCATTTTTCTTTTTTTGGTTTTGCATCACATAGGAATGCTAAGCTAAAAAGCGCGATGGTTAGGAATAGTTTCATCTAGAGGTATTTTTATATCACCCATTAAAGTAAGTGAAATACAAGTAAAATTGAAATTAAGTTGCTGAGTTTCTGAACTATTACCTGGACTTGCTAGTTTAGGTCAAATACGTGCTAAACTTATTCTATCATGAAAGCAATTTACGTCGTTGGGGGCATCGCCTTTTTAGTCTTATTAGTGCAGTCTTATAAATTAGTGAGCAGCAGTCTGACCACTGAAAGTCAAAAATACAGGCTCGTTCGCACAGAATCTCAATTCGAGATCCGATTTTATCCAGCAGCCACCTTTGCTAAAATTTACAGCAAAGGGACGGATTATAAGTCGGTCGCGAGTAGTGGGTTTAGGAAGTTAGCGGGCTATATTTTTGGAGGAAATGACCAAGGTAAAAGTATTGCCATGACATCGCCAGTACGGATGGAAATGGGTTCTCAGGGTTCCACGATGAGTTTTGTGATGCCGGAGAAATACCAGGAATCAGATTTGCCTAAGCCTAAAGATGCCGGGGTTCATATTGTGAAATCTAGCCCGCAATACGTGGCAGCCATTCGTTTCGGTGGCTATGCAGATGATGAAACAATCAAAGAAAAGCGGGAAGTTTTGTTGAAGGCATTACGAGAGAAAGGCATTAAAGTAGTGGGAGAATATACATTTCTAGGTTATAATGCGCCTTATCAATTTTGGAGTAGAAAAAATGAGGTAGTTATTCCTATTGAATGGAAGGAGTAAATTAATGCTCCAGTTCTTCCTCTAAAAGCTTAATTAATTCCTTGGCTTTTTGCTGTTGCATTTGGGACATGATAACATAGTAGGAGATGTACCCTTTCATGGTACCAGTCGTATTCGCATATTCGTAAAAAGCATTTTTATTGGATGATAGAAATGCGTTACCTGTTTGTTTTTTGATTTTGTCTAAACCGACTTTATCAAAACCAACTTTTCCGATGGTCTCTTTAGTGGAAAAAACGGTCGTTTGAAGTAAGGCATTTTGAATTCGATGGACATTTGCGCCTCGATCTAATAATTGATTTAATTGAACCATCATGGTTACTTTTCCTTTTTCGTATTCTGAAATTTTACGAACTATCTCTTCATTTTGAATCAGTCGGAATCCACCTGCATTGCGTAATTGATCGATAGTTCCTGATGAAAAATCGATGTTATAAACTCTAGATACCATGATGAGACTATTTATGTAAATGGAATCGATATCAGCCTCATTCCAAGTAGGTTTAAAGATTACTTCATTGAGTTTATTGGCGGCATTAACCATTTCTCCCATTCTGAATTCTTTTATATCCATTTCACTTAAATCCGCTTTCAG
>CAILUB010000297.1 GCA_903837305.1 uncultured Cytophagaceae bacterium | reverse complement strand
GACAGTAGCAAAAAACAAAGTAGAGAAAGGTTTGCAATACGCATATCGTGATCGTAAAGTTAAGAAAAGAGATTTTCGTGGTTTATGGATCCAACGTATCAATGCAGCAGCTCGTCAAGAAGGTCTTTCTTACTCAGCATTTATGGGTAAATTCAATAAATCTGGAATGACTTTAAATCGTAAAGTTTTAGCTGACTTAGCGATGAATCACCCAGAAGCTTTCAAAGCAGTTGTGAAGAACTTGAAGTAATTCTTGTTTAAACAGAAAGAGAGCCTCGAATTTTTCGGGGCTTTTTTTTGTGCCTATATTTGTCCTATGATGCATCAGCCGATCTACCTTGATTATGCAGCGACTACTCCGGTTCACCCGGAGGTGCTTTCGGCTATGCTCCCCTATTTTACAGAAGTATTTGGAAATGCAGGTTCATCTGCCCATTTGTATGGTTGGAGAGCTGCAGATGCAGTGGAGCATTCTCGTGCAACATTAGCAACTTATTTTCAAGTAAAACCCTCCGAAGTCGTATTTGCATCCGGCGCCACTGAATCTATTAACTTAGCAATACGTGGTTTTCTGCGGGGAAAGCCGAAAGGGCACCTCATTACGAGTGTTATGGAACACAAGGCTGTATTAGAAGTGTTTCATTCCTTAGAGGTCGAAGGTTGGTCGGTGACTTATTTGACGGATACTGCGGAACTTGAAAAAGCCATTCGTCCAGAGACGATATTCATTTCTCTGATGTTAGTCAACAATGAATTAGGGACTATTTTAGACTATGAGGAGGTATTGCGCCTCTGTGAAGCTCGAGGTATTTGTTTCCATACAGATGCAACTCAAGCCATAGGAAAACTCTCGCTGACTAAATTGCCCCATCTTCTGAGTTTTAGTGGACACAAGATTTATGGTCCTAAGGGAATCGGTGCATTAATTGCTCGAGTTCCTTTACAGCCTATCTCATTTGGAGGCGGGCAAGAACGAGGTTTACGTCCGGGTACTTTACCAGTTCCATTAATTGTAGGCTTGGCAAAGGCTGTAGAGCTGATCCCAGAATGGCTTTCTAAGGCTTCTTTTTACCAGTATGCCAAAGAGCGCCTTTCTAGTTACCTCGCATTGATTAATTCTCCTGAAAATTCCGTTCCTTCCATTCTTAATTTTACGCTAAAAGGGGCTGATTGGGAACGTATGTTTCAAGTATTAAACGGCTTAGCCTTTTCGAATGGTTCAGCTTGTAACGCAAAGACGGAATTACCCTCTCACGTGTTGAAAGCCTTAGGACATTCGGATGAGGATGCGCTAGCGAGTGGCCGAATAAGTTTAGGTTATTTTACCACGGAAGAGGAAATTGATCGTGTATGCGAAATCCTTTCCCAAAATTTACCCAAACTCCTATGAAAGAACTTTATACGGTCATTCAACAAGTAAAGGATTTGCAAAAAGCTGGGTTGAAATTTGTCTTAGCAACCGTGGTTCGTGTGGAGGGTAGCGCCTACCGTCGTCCAGGAGCAAGAATGTTGATCGCGGAAGATGGGAACTGGTGGGGAGGAATTTCTGGGGGTTGTTTAGAGGGGGATATTTTGAAGAAGGCACAACTAGCCTTGTTTTCGCAGAGCTATAAAACGATAATCTATGACACCCGCGAGGAAGACCCGTTTGCCTTAGGCATTGGATTAGGTTGTCAAGGAGTTATTGAAATTCATATTAATCCATTTCAGGATCAAATTAATGCACTTGTTGATGCTTTAAAGAGTCATTTAGAAGGAAATGAAGCGCACACATTAAAGATGCATCTTTCTGCTCATTTTCAGATTGAATTAGCAGAATCTTCTGCCTCACACGGCAGTGAATGGTTGGATGACGTCTTTACGGAGTATTTGCCGGCGCCCATGACGGTTTGGGTCTTTGGGAATCAATTTGATGCGCTAGGATTTATTCAGCAAGCGAGTGGATTGGCTTGGCGTGTGAATTGGGTGGGTATTTTGACTAAAATGAACTCTAAACTTACGGTTATGGGTCGTTACGGATATGAGGATATTTGGCCTATACAATCTTCTGATTTTTTAGTGATGATGACGCACGATTTAGAAAAGGATGTGAAGATTTTGGAGAAATTGCTCTCCGCTCCTATTACACCAGCCTATGTGGGAATCCTAGGACCCAAGAAAAGATTTGAAAAGCTCCAAAACCATTTCAAGGAGGATTTAGTTACCCTATTACCTATTTCGACACCGATTGGTTTGGATATAGGTGCAGAAGGACCAGAAGAGATTGCGATCTCCATTATAGCAGAAATTTTATCAACTAAAAATAACAGAAACGGTCAGCGATTAAGTTTACGAGATCGCGCCATTCACGAATAATATGAGTACACAAATCAACCGCCTAAAAGAACAAATTTCCCCTTTACATGATGCTTTAGTGCATCATCCTATCAATTCCTTTATTCAAAGTACGACCGAGTTAGAGGTGTTTATGAAGCACCATGTCTTCGCGGTTTGGGACTTTATGTCCCTAGTAAAGAAGTTGCAACAGGAATTTACTTCGGTGGATGTGCCTTGGAATCCTAAAGGCCCGGCAGAAGTTCGTTATTTAATTAATGAGATTGTGTTAGGCGAAGAGTCTGATGTGGATCAAAATGGGGTATATATCAGCCATTTCGAGCTATATTTAAGAGCGATGGAGGAATTGTCGTTTATGCCTTCTCCTTTCTTACATGAGTTAAGATCTTTCGCGAATTTGGACGAATTATTGTTGGCTATCCCTAAAGCCAATATCCCTGAATCCGTTAAGGCTTTCTTAACGTTTACTTTTTCTTCGATTCAAAATAGAAGCATTGAAGAGATTGCGGCTATTTTTACTTTTGGCAGAGAAGATATTATTCCAGAAATGTTTCAAGTCATTGTCGATCAATTAAAAAGAGATTCACCGGATAAAGTAGAAACTTTAGTGTATTACTTAGAGCGTCATATCGATGTAGATGGTGGTCACCACAGTGAGTTAGCCTATAAGATGATGGAACATTTGTGTGGTAACGATGAGTCGAAGTGGCAAAAAGCGACTCAGGCTGCGGTGGAGTCATTGCAGGTGAGACTAAGGTTGTGGGATGGGATTGTAGATAATAGATAAGAGAGTAGAGATGTGGCATAAAAAAAGCCCGATCCATCACAGATCGGGCTTTTTAATTTTACCACTTAGGCTTATTTTACTTCTTCAAAAGAAACGTCTTCCGCTCCTCCGTCAGATCCATTCGAATCTGCTGATTGAGTTGCTTGGCCGCCTTCTGCTTCAGCTCCTGCCGCATACATTTCTTGAGATGCCGCTGTCCAAGCCGTATTTAATTTTTCTAATCCAGCATCGATGCCTGCTAAATCTTGAGAAGCGTGAGCCACTTTTAATTCTGCCAAAGCACCTTCGATCGCCGTTTTATTTCCTTCCGATAATTTCTCACCGTATTCTTTCAATTGCTTGTCCGATTGGAAAATCAACGCATCTGCTTGATTGATTTTTTCTACTTTTTCTTTTTCTAATTTATCCGATGCCTCGTTTGCTTTTGCTTCGTTACGCATTTTCTCGATATCCGCGTCCGTTAAACCGCTAGATGCTTCGATACGGATTTTTTGCTCTTTACCTGTTCCTTTGTCTTTTGCAGAAACGTTCAAGATACCATTCGCATCAATATCAAATGTTACTTCGATTTGAGGTACACCACGTTGTGCTGGTGGCAAACCATCTAAGTGGAAACGGCCTAATGAACGGTTATCTTTCGCCATTGGACGCTCACCTTGAAGAACGTTTAATTCTACTGAAGGTTGGTTATCCGCTGCCGTAGAGAAGGTTTCAGACTTCTTCGTAGGAATCGTCGTATTAGCCTCGATCAATTTTGTGAATACACCACCCATGGTTTCGATACCTAATGAAAGTGGCGTTACGTCTAATAATAAAACATCTTTCACCTCTCCTGTTAATACACCACCTTGGATAGCCGCTCCGATGGCAACTACCTCATCTGGATTCACTCCTTTTGAAGGTTTTTTGCCAAAGAACTTCTCCACTTCCTCCTGAATACGTGGAATACGAGTCGAACCACCTACTAAGATAACCTCATCGATATCTGAGTTCGTATAACCTGCATTTTTCATTGCACGCTTACAAGGTTCTAAGGTACGTTGGATTAAGCTATCCGCTAATTGCTCGAATTTCGCTTTTGATAAAGAGCGTACTAAGTGTTTCGGAATACCATCTACCGGCATAATGTACGGTAGATTGATTTCCGTTGCAGCGCTAGAACTCAATTCAATTTTCGCTTTTTCAGCAGCTTCTTTTAAGCGCTGTAAAGCCATTGGATCTTTACGTAAGTCGATCTTCTCGTCAGCGATGAATTCTTCTGCTAACCAGTTAATGATTACTTGGTCAAAGTCATCTCCACCTAAGTGTGTATCGCCATCTGTTGATTTTACTTCGAATACGCCATCGCCTAATTCAAGTACCGATACGTCAAACGTACCACCACCTAAGTCAAATACCGCAATCTTCATATCCTTACCACCTTTGTCTACGCCATAAGCAAGAGCAGCAGCTGTAGGTTCGTTGATGATACGTTTAACTTCCAAACCAGCGATTTGACCCGCTTCTTTTGTTGCTTGACGTTCTGCATCATTAAAGTAAGCTGGAACGGTGATAACCGCTTCCGTTACTGTTTGGCCTAAATAATCCTCTGCTGTTTGCTTCATTTTTGTCAAAATCTGCGCAGAAATTTCTTGTGGCGTATATAGACGATCACCAATGCGAACACGTGGCGTATCATTATTTCCTTGCTCCACCGAGTAAGAAATCGTTTTAAGTTCAGAGCTAACCTCTGAATATTTTTTACCCATGAATCGCTTCACAGATGAAATCGTATTCTGTGGATTTGTAATCGCTTGTCTCTTCGCAGGATCACCTACTTTACGTTCGCCGTTCTCTAAAAATGCAACGATCGATGGAGTCGTACGTCTTCCCTCTGAGTTTGCAATAACGACTGCCTCGTTCCCTTCCATTACCGCCACACATGAGTTGGTGGTTCCTAAGTCAATTCCAATAATTTTTCCCATGATTATTTTTAAATATTTTGTCTGCATTTATACAAGGAATATGCCATACAAGATTGCCAAAGGCTTTTGTGACATATTGTCATCTTTTGATTTAAAATCAAAGAGCTAACGGAAAAAATGTCGATATATAGTATATTTGCAACGTATTAAATAGACAATTATGTCCGAATCAAAAGATTTTAATTGGGTAGAAGGCCCAGAACCGCATAGAGCCCGTACACGTGCTATAGTGAGAGCGCATCCAGAGGTGAAGAATTTAATAGGTAAGAATCCGATGACATTCGTTTGGATTTTGGCTTGTGTAGGTATGCAAATCGCCATGGCCTATTTTATTAAAGATTATCCATGGTGGGCGATTGTGGCAGTTGCTTGGATTTTTGGGGCATTCCCAACGCACACTTTATTTGTGTGTATTCACGAATCAGCTCATAATTTAATTTTCAAAAAGAATTCTTGGAATGTAGCAGCAGGAATCATCGCTAACTTCCCTTCCCTATTTCCTACAGCCATTTCCTTCAAGAATTTCCATTTAAAGCACCATGCTTTTCAAGGAGTTCATGAATTAGATGCTGATTTACCGGATTATTGGGAGGCAAAATTGATTGATAATTATTTCATCGGAAAGATGATCTGGTTATTATTGTTCCCTTTCTTTCAAGGCATTCGTACCATGCGTTGTTTAGAATTAGCCGTATTTGATCGCCCTGTAATCATGAATATTATCGCTCAAATTGCCTTTGATGCGGTCATTGTTTATTTCTGGGGTTGGTCAGCATTAGCTTATATGGGATTAAGCTTCCTATTTTCTGTGGGATTACATCCACTAGGAGCACGTTGGATTCAGGAACATTTTTTAGTCTTAGACAAGAACCAGGAGACATATTCGTATTACGGAAATTTGAATGGTATCAATATGAATGTGGGTTACCATAATGAACACCATGACATGCCCTCTGTGCCTTGGAATAATTTGCCAAAGTTAAAGGCAGCCGCTCCTGAGTTTTATGACAACTTAAAGTATCACACTTCTTTTGTAAAGCTATTTTTTACCTTCTTGTTTTCTCAAGAACTCGGATTATACTCTCGAATTGCGCGTAAAGACCGGGATGGGGTTCCTTTAACGGATCAATCGATGCCGGATATAGAGCTATTAAAATAGATTAGAGATTATAGAGTAGAGAGAAGAGATTGTAGAGTGGAGATTATAGAGTAGAGAGAATAGATATGGATAAACAAAAAGGGAGCAATTGCTCCCTTTTTGTTTATAGTAGAGATAGTTTATCTCTTCTCTATACACTCTAATCTATACTCTCAAGAAGTCTAGCTTCCCCATGCACCATCACCGTCAACTCCGGTCCAGCCAAATTAGTAATCTCTACACCCGACTTTTTCACGGAAATGTTTAATTGATTCGCGCGGAAGTTGATTTTGAAGGAGAATTCGTTCCATTGTTTTGGCAAGAATGGATTAAAATGCAAGGTGTGATCCTTTAAGCGCATGCCACCAAAACCTTTAATAATGGACATCCAGGTGCCCGCCATACTGGTAATGTGGCAGCCATCCTCTGTATCATTATTATAATCATCTAAGTCTAAACGTGCGGCACGTGTGTAGAATTCGTACGATTTGTCTTCTTTGCCTAATTTAGCGGCTAAAATGCTGTGAACGCAAGGGCTTAACGATGATTCGTGTACCGTGATAGGCTCATAGAAATTGTAATTGCGCTCTAATTCTTCTAGGCTAAAATCGTCCTCAAAGAAATAAATTCCTTGTAATACGTCCGCTTGTTTAATGTAGCATGAACGAAGGATGCGATCCCAAGACCATTTTTGGTTGATGGGTCTTTCAGCAGTAATGGTATCTACGGGAGCGATTACCTTGTCTAAGAAACCATCTTGTTGCAAATAGATCCCCTGTTTTTCATCTCGTGGGAAATACATGTTTTCGATGATGTGCTGGAATTGCGTTATTTCCTCTTTAGTAAAGGCTGTTAACGTAATTTTGGCGGCAGCTTCTGAAGGGTAATTCTTTTTAATCTCTGCGTAAACTTCAAGCGTGTATTTTAAACACCAAGTGGCGATGTAGTTCGTGTACCAGTTATTGTTAACGTTGTTTTCGTATTCATTAGGGCCTGTTACGCCTAGCATGACGTATTTCTGTTTGTCCTCCGACCAGTTTACGCGTTGAGCCCAGAAACGAGCGATTCCTACCAACACTTCCCAGCCGTACTCTACTAAGTGTTTGCGGTCGTCTGTGTAATTAACGTAGTCCATAATCGCATAGGCGATTGCTCCGTTACGGTGGATTTCTTCGAAGGTGATTTCCCACTCGTTGTGGCACTCTTCTCCGTTCATCGTCACCATTGGATAAAGGGCAGCTCCTTTGTTAAAGCCTAATTTGCCTGCATTTTCAATGGCGCGGTCTAATTGCTTCCAACGGTAGATTAATAGGTTTTTAGAAACTTTTGCCGGAGCCGTTCCTAAATAGAATGGTATACAATAAGCTTCTGTGTCCCAATAAGTTGATCCGCCGTATTTCTCGCCGGTAAAGCCTTTAGGCCCAATATTTAAACGATCGTCCTCCCCTGTATAAGTTTGGTTCATTTGGAAGATATTGAAACGTATACCTTGTTGAGCGGATGCGTCACCAGAAATGATGATATCATTTATGGCCCATTTCGTTGCCCATGCAGCTGCTTGTTCTTGCAACATTTGGTCAAATCCTTTCGCCGAAATACGTGCTAAATAGTCTGAGGAGATCTTTTCAAAGGACGCTGTTGGGTGATTCTCTGAGCTGATATTAACGGCATACTTGATGATGGTTAACTTTTCACCTTGCTTGGCTGAAAGCGTGTATGCAAGTTCACTGTATTTTTTTCGAGTTGTTGAAGTAGCTTTTGCGTCTATTTTTTGACCATTAGCTTGAATCTCGATTTGCTGAGCTGTGATTACCTCGAAGCCTGTTTTCTTGGTTTTGGACCAAACAAAATTTGAACCCACCTTTACCTCATCCCAGAATTTTTCATCGTAATTCGCGTCTTTATTCTTGATGTCTCCATCGATAAAGGCTTTTACTTGAATGTCTTCAGTGAAGTTTAGTGGTGTAATAGAATAGGAAATAACACCTGATTCATCATCTGCCATGCTATTGAGGCGAATGGATTCGATGGCTACACGTTTACCGTTCGAAAGGGTGATTTCGCAGGTACGGAGGATATAACCCTCCTTCATGTTCAATTCACGGTAAAATGAATGGATTTCACTCGTGTGTAAATCGACCTCTACTCCACCGATCTGTATAGATAGGCCGTTCCAATTAGCGGCATTTAATACTTTGGCAAAATATTCAGGATAACCGTTTTTCCACCAACCTACGCGCGTTTTATCTGGATAATAGACGCCAGCTACATAATTTCCCTGAAGAGTTTTACCTGTGTAAGTCTCTTCAAAAGATCCTCTTTGTCCCATACGGCCATTGCCTAGAGAAAAAATGGATTCAGTGATTTCGTTGTAGGCAGGGTGGAATTGGTCCTCGATAACTTTCCACTCATCAATTTTAAGGTATTGCTTCATTCTGTTGATTAGGTAAATAGAATAACTTTACAAAAATAGATAATTGCAAATTTTGGACATTTCTGTGCTAAGCTGTTTCTTTAAAAATGGAGTAAAACAGCCGATTTTATTCCAATAAAATTTGGAATTACCTTGTTAGCATCGCTCAATACCGACGCTTCTCCTATTCCAATGACCTTCATTCCCCCATTTATCGCTGCTTCTACCCCAGCTTGAGCGTCTTCGAAAACGATACATTCAGCTGGCGAATAACCTAGTCCCTCGGCACCTTTCAAGAATACTTCTGGGTCTGGTTTGCTCTTGCTTACTTTATTTCCATCTATAATTAGATCAAACCAAGGCATTAATCCTGTCTTTTCTAGGATGATCTCCGCGTTTTTGCTGGCTGAACCTAAGGCTATTTTATAGCCTTCTTCTTTGATTTGACCTAAAAAATCCACCACACCTGGAAGGATTTCGGATGGATTCATATTCGAAATTAAGTGCAGGTAGTTGTCGTTTTTCTCTTTTAACCAAGTTTCCTTTTGCTCATCCGTAGCCGAATAAGAGGCCCAGTCCAAAATGCGATTCAATGATTCTACTCTGGAAACGCCTTTTAATTGTTCGTTTTGCTCTTCGGTTAATTGGTAGTTGAAATTCTCTCCTAGCATTTTCCAGGCTTGAAAGTGGTATATCGCTGTATCAACTAATACTCCGTCGAGATCAAAAAGGCAGGCTTTGTAAGACATATTTAGGTAGGGATTGTTTTAAAGATTAGCAAAATTATTACATTTACATCTGCCAAAAAACCTTTTTCTGCTGTGCTAGACAGTTTAT
>CAILUB010000296.1 GCA_903837305.1 uncultured Cytophagaceae bacterium | reverse complement strand
TCCAGATAATTCGAGTCATTTCGTCGCCGTCTAATTCAACGACTGGGTTGTCAACTTTAATTTTTTCCATTTTTATAATATCAAAATTTTAATAGGTTATGTTAATCCTGCAAAGGTAAAGACTAAATCTTTTTTCCTCCATTATTTTGGGGTATTTTTGTCCAAATGTTGGATATTTTTTTGAGTAAAAGGGGCTGGAAAAGTTCAGTCTGTTTATTTGATTAAAATTTGCCTGAAAAAGCGTAAATTGCAGTCCTTTTTTTTAGATACTATGTTTGAGAATTTAAGTTCGAAGTTGACCACTGCTATGCGTACCCTGAAGGGGAACGGCAGAATTACCGATATTAACGTTGCCGCTACGGTGAAGGAAATTCGCCGTGCCTTAATGGACGCGGACGTTAACTACAAGGTAGCGAAAGAAATCACGGATCGTATTAAGGATCAGGCGATGGGCCAAAAAATCCTGATCGCCGTAGAGCCTGGTCAATTATTGACTAAAATTGTGCACGATGAATTAACCCAGTTGATGGGTGGTCAAAAGCAGGAAATCAACCTGAAAGGAGATCCTTCGGTCGTTTTAATCGCGGGTTTACAAGGTTCTGGTAAAACGACTTTCTCGGGTAAATTAGCTCAATACATTAAAAAAGGAGGACGCAATGTCTTATTAGTAGCTTGTGATATTTACCGTCCAGCGGCGATTGACCAATTGAAAGTATTGGGAGAGCAGGTAGGAGTGGAAGTATACGCGGAGCCTGAAAATAAAAATGCGGTAAGCATCGCGGAGAACGCGTTGTCATATGCCCGCAAGATGGGTAAAAAAGTAGTTATCGTCGATACTGCGGGTCGTTTAGCGGTGGATGAGGCAATGATGAATGAAATCGCAGCCGTGAAGGAGGCGATTAAGCCGACGGAGATTTTGTTCGTCGTGGATTCCATGACGGGTCAAGATGCAGTCAATACGGCGAAGACCTTTAATGATCGCTTGAATTTTGATGGTGTTGTCTTAACTAAATTAGATGGGGATTCCCGCGGTGGTGCGGCCCTTTCTATCCGTCAAATCGTAGATAAACCGATTAAATTCATCTCTACCGGGGAGAAAATGGAAGCCTTGGATCAGTTCTATCCTGATCGTATGGCGAACCGTATCCTAGGAATGGGGGACGTTTTATCCTTAGTAGAGCGTGCGCAGCAGGCTTTTGACGAAGATGAAGCGGCTCGTTTAAATAAGAAGATCCGCCAAAACAACTTCACGTTTGAGGATTTCTACGCACAACTACAGCAAATCAAGAAGATGGGTAACATCAAAGATTTGATGGGCATGGTGCCGGGAATGGGTCAAGCGGTGAAGGATGTAGATATTTCCAATGATTCTTTCAAGCCCATCGAAGCGATCATCAATTCGATGACAGCGAAGGAGCGTCAAAATCCGGATATTTTGAACCCATCACGCAAGAATCGCATTGTGGCAGGGTCGGGAACGTCGATTCAAGAGGTGAATAACCTGTTGAAGCAGTTCGAAGACATGCGCAAAATGATGAAGATGATGAACAAGGTGCAGGATGGAAAGATGAAGATGCCTAATTTAGGAGGCATGTTCAAGCGCTAATTACTTTCGAATTATCGCTCCAATTTCCTTTTCGAATCCTTTCATTAAGCGATCCATCGTAGACTCAATCACCTTATCCGTTAAGGTTTGAGCCTCATCCTGTAGCGTAAAGCTCACAGAATACGCCTTCTTTCCTTCGCCTAGGTTTTTGCCCTCATACACATCGAAGATCGAAACGTTTTTCAGTAAATTCTTCTCGTATTGCTCGGCAAGTTTGCGAATCGCTTGGTAGCTTACCGCTTTGTCCACCACTAAAGATAAGTCACGACGCACCTCGGGGAATTTCGAAATCTCCTGGTAAACGAAGTCTGCCTTTTCTTGCTTCACCCAGTAATCCCAATCGAAATCAGCGAAGAAGACATCCTGTTTCACTTCCCATTGGCTGGCTAAATTCGGGTGAATCATACCCACTTCTAGACACGCTTTCTTGTTGATGGAAATGCGTAATCCGAAGGCAAATACACTCGAATTTTCGATGGTATCTGTCTCAAATTCGTTTACACCGAGTGAGCGCATTAATTCAATGCTGACTTGGTATAAGTGGTGTAGCGCGCTTTTCGCAGGTGCGCTGGACCAGGTTTCTCCCGCCCATAAACCCGTCGTAAATAAGGCTAAATGTTTCTTCTCGATGTATTTAGCACCTTTTTTATGGTAGGTTTTGCCAAATTCAAAGACTTTCAAGTCTTTTTGGCGGCGGTTAATATTGTGTGCTAACACCTCTAATCCGGCGAAAGACATGTGCTGTCTCATGACGCCTAAGTCTTCAGATAGGCGGTTTAGAATTTCTACCGTTTCGAATTGTAAATCTTTTGCGATGGCAGCATGCGCATCGGCTTTCGTAAGCGAGTTGGTGATGATTTCCTGGAAACCTTTGGCCGTCAAAATCTGCGAGATATTCAACTGCACGCGCTCCTTATCTAACAGAGGGAATTCCGAGATGAAATTCGCACTCAAATGATCCGATAACGGGATGTTATCCAAACCGTGGATACGCAAGATTTCCTCGATAATATCTGCTTCTCTCGTCACATCGACGCGGTATGCAGGGGAAATGGCAACGAATTCGTCGCCTTTATCTGCGTCGATTTTGAAATCCAACAGTGTCAAAATCTCTTTGATTCGCTCTGCCGCTAATTCAATACCAATGTATTGTTGTACGCGACGTACGCTGACAGGAATACGAACTAATTCAACCTGCGTAGGATAATAATCAATCGGCTCAGAGGTAATTTTTCCGCCGGCTAATTCTTGAATTAATTGGGCTGCGTATTCTAATGCGAATAATTTTGCCTGAATATCTGTCCCACGCTCGAAACGGAAAGAGGCATCCGTTTTAAGGCCATGTGTTTGGCTTGCCTTGCGAATACGTTCTGGCTTAAAGTGAGCAACTTCTAGGAAAACACGAGTCGTAGCCTCTTTAATGCTAGAAAATTCTCCACCCATCACGCCTGCTAATCCGATGGCGCCAGAGGCGTCGCAGATCATTAATTCTTCGCCAGTCAATTTACGTTCAACACCATCTAAGGTTTTGAATAAAGTACCTGCAGGCAAAGTATTCACGATTAATTTACCTCCTTTGATTTCATTCCAATCGTAGGCGTGCATCGGTTGGCCTAATCCATGGCAAATGAAATTCGTGATATCTACCACGTTATTGATGGGACGCAAACCGATGGCAGCTAAACGTTCTTGCAACCAAGTAGGCGAAGGCGCTACTTTAATGCCATCAATCGTTATACCGCAGAAACGGTCACAGCCGGTATCTTTTACCTCAACCGCAATTGGGTGTGCATTGCTTTCGATGACTAAAGCGGGTGAGGGCAATTGAATCGGAAGACCCGTTACGGCCCGAATATCTCGTGCTACGCCCCAGTGAGAGGCAGCGTCCGCGCGGTTTGGTGTTAATCCAATTTCTAATACTAAATCTCCTGCGATATCAAAAAACGAAGCCGCTGGCGTTCCATTAGGCACCTGAGTGTCTAAGGCTAAAATACCGTCATGCGAAACTCCAATGCCGATTTCATCTTCTGCACAAATCATTCCTTCGGAAGGCTGTCCGTAGACCTTGCGCTTCTCGATTTTGAATAATTCTTTGCCCTCTTTGTCGTATAATTGGGTGCCAGGGATGGCGACGATTACTTTTTGGCCTGCTGCTACATTCGCAGCTCC
>CAILUB010000295.1 GCA_903837305.1 uncultured Cytophagaceae bacterium | reverse complement strand
TAGCGGCTAATTTAATTGGCGAAGTAGTGGATTCCACCACTCCTATCAAAGCTGATGCAGCTTTGCAATTGTTAACCTGGAATGATACGGATGGTAAAAAGACCTTTTGGCATTCATCTGCTCACTTATTAGCTGAAGCGATTGAAGCCCTATATCCTGGTACTAAATTTGGTATTGGTCCAGCCATCGAAAATGGTTTTTATTACGATATAGACTTAGGAGAGCAAGAATTTGGTTCAGATCAATTCAAAGCGATCGAAGATAAGATGCTGGAATTAGCACGTACGAAGAATGAATACATTCGTACTTCTGTTTCTAAGGCTGATGCCATTTCCTATTTCAAAGAGAAGGGCGACGAATACAAATTAGAATTAATTGATGGTTTAGCTGACGGCTCGATTACCTTCTATAACCAGGGTAATTTCACGGATTTATGTCGTGGACCACATATCCCAAATACCGGCTTTATTAAGTCTGTTAAATTACTTTCTGTGGCTGGTGCCTACTGGCGCGGCGACGAAAAACGGAAACAATTAACGCGTATTTATGCGATCACTTTCCCTAAAGCGAAAGAATTAGAAGAGTATTTGACCTTATTAGAAGAAGCCAAACGCCGTGACCACCGTAAACTCGGTAAGGAAATGGAATTGTTTGCCTTTTCTGAGAAAGTAGGCATGGGTCTACCCTTGTGGTTGCCTAAAGGCACATTATTGCGTGAGCGATTAGAAAATTTCTTGCGTCGTGCGCAAGTAAGAGCAGGTTATTCTCCTGTTATCACTCCACATATTGCGAGCAAAGAATTATATGTGACTTCCGGTCACTACGCGAAATATGGAAAGGACTCTTTCCAACCGATTCGTACACCAGATGAGAATGAGGAATTCTTCTTAAAACCGATGAATTGCCCTCACCACTGTGAGATTTACAAGACAAAGCCCCGCTCCTACAAGGATTTGCCTTTGCGTCTTGCTGAGTTTGGAACCGTTTATCGGTACGAGCAAAGCGGCGAATTACATGGTCTAACGCGTGTTAGAGGCTTTACTCAAGATGATGCGCACATTTTCTGTCGTCCAGATCAAGTGGAGGACGAGTTTATGAAAGTGATTGACTTGGTATTATATGTGTTCAAAGCCTTAGGTTTTGACTCCTATTCTGCTCAGGTTTCATTACGGGATAAAGAAAACAGAGAAAAGTACATCGGGAATGATGAAGATTGGGATCGTGCGGAAGCTTCCATCATTCGTTCGGCAGCAGCAAAAGGTCTACCTACCGTCATTGAATATGGTGAGGCGGCTTTCTATGGTCCTAAGCTGGACTTTATGGTGAAAGATGCCTTGGGTCGTAAATGGCAACTAGGTACGATTCAAGTAGATTATCAATTGCCTCAGCGCTTTGAATTAGAATACACGGGTTCCGATAATATGAAGCATCGTCCTGTGATGATTCACCGCGCACCATTTGGTTCATTAGAGCGTTTCGTAGCCATATTAATTGAAAATACGGCAGGAAACTTCCCTTTGTGGTTATCTCCAGATCAAATTGCAGTCCTTCCTATTTCTGAGAAATACGAAGATTATGCGAACGAACTTTACTTGCGTTTACAGGAAAAAGATTTACGTGGCTACGTAGATCACCGTAATGAGAAGATGGGTCGTAAAATCAGAGATGCAGAAATCGCTAAAGTACCGTTTATGATTGTGGTGGGAGAAAAAGAACAAGCAGAAGGTATTGTCAGCGTTCGTAAGAAGGGTGATGGAGATGTGGGATCCATGACTTTAGACGCTTTCATCGCGATGGCACAAGAAGAAATCCAGTCTCTAACCTATGAAAAATAGGACCTTATGCGTTTTTTGCTTGCAATTGCGTTAATTTTGATTTAGCTTTCGATTTAATATATATTAAACCCATTTTATTTTATGGCTTTACGCCCGAATAACAATTACAGAGGAAATAGAAGAGAAGAAGAACCCTACCGGATTAATCAATTAATACGTGGTGTGGAGGAAGTTCGATTAGTAGGCGAGAATATTGAGATTGGAGTTTATCCTTTTGAGAAAGCGTTAGAATTAGCGAATGCACAGAGTTTAGATTTAGTGGAGATCTCTCCTAAAGCAGTCCCTCCTGTTTGTAAGATCATTGATTATGCTAAATTCAAATATGATCAAAAGAAGAAGCAAAAGGAAATCAAGGCAAATGCAACGAAAACAGTTATTAAAGAAATTCGTTTCGGTCCTAATACCGATGAGCATGATTTCAATTTCAAATTAAAACATGCGGTCAATTTC
>CAILUB010000294.1 GCA_903837305.1 uncultured Cytophagaceae bacterium | reverse complement strand
TAGAGTTATCAAATCTATTATCTTCTACATTATTTTATACTTATAGTGATTTTGTTGAAATCCCATTTGTAGCACCCCATTTAGCACCGGGCATAAAAAAAGTCCCTGAAAATCAGAGACTTAATTTAAAGTTGGCGGTCCGGACGGGACTCGAACCCGCGACCCCATGCGTGACAGGCATGTATTCTAACCAACTGAACTACCGGACCGTCTTGTAATTAGTGGCACAAAATTAGGGAATTTATGCTTTGAAACAATACCTTTGATTAAAAAAATAAGAAAATATGCACGTACCTGCTAGCTATGAATACCCGAATGCGCCGTACTTCGCTGAATATCTGAACTTTGAGGCAGATGAAAATTTGTTTGAAGTGTTCAATAATCAATACAATGAATTGATTGAAATCTTTGAAAACGCAGATAAAAGTCAGGCAGACAAAGCCTATGCCCCTGGAAAGTGGAGCCTAAAGGGTTTGTTAGGCCATATGGTGGATACAGAAAGGATTGTATCATACCGGGTTTTGGCGATATCCAGAGGTGAAAAAACACCCTTACCAGGTTTTGATGAAAATGAGTACCAAGCTGCCTCGGAATATGAAACACAAGATGCGGAAGCTATTGTGGCGCAGTACAAAGCTACTAGAACAGCCACATTAGCGCTTTTACATTCTTTCTCGACGAAACACTGGAACCAAATGGGTGAAGCGAACGGCAAAAAAACCAGTGCAAGAGCCTGGGCTTGGATGATAGCTGGACATGAAAAACATCACCTTAGGATAATTAAGGAGCGGTATTTGAGCCAAATTTCTTAAATTGCCCCATGCATTTTTACAAATACCAAGGAACTGGAAATGATTTTGTGGTGGTCGACGACCGCTCAAAGACTTTTGGCCTGAATCAGGAGGAGATTGCTTTATTATGCCACCGCCGTTTTGGAATAGGGGCTGATGGATTTATGCTTTTGCAAGAAGCAGAGGGCTATAATTTCAGAATGATTTACTATAATTCAGATGGGACCGAGGGAACGATGTGTGGTAATGGCGGACGCTGTTTAGTTCGTTTTGCGGCTGACCTAGGTATCGTTACAGATAAGGCAAACTTTATCGCAGTAGATGGACCGCATTTGGCCTATATTACTCCAGAGACCATCTCCTTGCAAATGATGGATGTTCCGGGAATCGAACAGCACAACGATGACTATTTCACGAATACGGGTTCTCCCCATTTCGTGCGTTTTACGAACCAGGTGCAGTTTTATGATGTCAAAAACACGGGCGCAGCGATTCGCTACTCCGAGGCATACCAGCCTATTAATGGTACGAATGCAAACTTCGTTGAAAAATTAGATGACCAAACCCTCTTCGTGCGCACCTACGAACGCGGCGTGGAAGACGAAACGTATTCGTGTGGTACGGGCGTGACGGCGGCGGCTTTAGTGGCCAAGACCTTCAAAAACTTACAAACTCCTATTAAAATCAAAACCCTAGGTGGTGAGTTAGCGGTCAATTTCGACGGCGATGCTATCACCGGTTTTACCAATATTTTCTTGATCGGCCCAGCGAAACAAGTGTTCACTGGCACAATTTCCGCATAATATGACCTTAGATTCGACCACGCAACAAACGATTGACCAATGGCTTTCAGGCCCTTACGACGCTGATACCAAGGCAACTATTCAAGATTTGATCGCGAAAGGCGACCAGACGACTTTGACGGACTCGTTCTACAAATCCCTGGAATTTGGGACAGGTGGGATGCGCGGTGAAATGGGTGTAGGCTCGAATCGAATGAACAAATACACGGTAGGCGCTGCCACTCAAGGCTTTGCGAACTACCTGAATGCCTCTTTACCAGGCCAAAAAATCAAAGTTGCCATCGCACACGATTCCCGCAACAATTCACCCGAATTCACGCGGATTGCTGCAGATATTTTCACAGCAAACGGAATTGAAGTCTATTTATTCCCAGCTTTGCGTCCCACTCCACAACTTTCCTTCACGGTGCGCCATTTAGGCTGCCAAGCAGGATTAGTGATCACGGCGTCGCATAACCCCAAAGAATACAACGGCTACAAGGCCTATTGGTCTGACGGATCTCAGGTGGTTGCCCCACACGATAAAAACATCGTGAAAGAGGTGAACGCCATCACGAGTATTGCTGACATCAAATTCGAAGGAAACGATGCCTTATTGCACCTATTAGATAGCACAATCGACGAGGCCTACTTACAAACGATACTAGTTAACTGCCGCCAGCCGGAAGTGATCAAACGCCAAAAAGACCTTAAAATCGTCTTCTCCCCTATTCACGGAACGGGAATTACGTTAGTTCCACCTGCGTTAAAATTATTAGGGTTCGAAGCGGTGACGGTTGTTGAAGAGCAGGCGATTCCGAACGGAAACTTCCCTACGGTGATCTACCCGAATCCGGAGGAGAAAGAAGCCTTGACTTTGGCATTAAACAAGGCCAAAGAAATCGATGCCGACCTCGTCATCGCCACAGACCCCGACGCAGACCGCGTGGGAGCCGCTGTGAAAAGCCCAGACGGCGAATGGGCCCTGTTAAACGGGAACCAAATGGCCAGTCTAATCCTGTATTACTTGTTAAAAGTATCGGATTTAAAGGGCAACGAGTTCGCCGCGAAAACGATCGTAACGACCGATTTAATCGACAAAATGTGCGCTTCTAAAGGCGTGCCTTGCTATAATACCCTGACCGGATTCAAATACATCGCCCAAGTCATCCGCGAATTAGAAGGAAAAGAAAAATTCCTAGGCGGTGGCGAAGAGTCCTACGGCTATTTAATCGGCGATGCCGTCCGCGATAAAGACGCGGTGGCCTCATGCGCGATGATCGCAGAATTAACAGCTTACGCGAAAGATCAGGGCAAATCGCTCTTCGACTTCCTAGCCGAGATGTACGTAGAAAACAATTTCTACTACGAGGGCCTTATTTCATTGACCAAAAAAGGAAAAGCAGGCGCCGAGGAGATCAAACAAATGATGATCAACTTACGCTCGAACGTCCCAGCCACCGTGGCAGGCTCTAAACCAGTTCGCGTTTTGGACTACGAAGGATTAGTTTCAACGGATCTATTAACAGGCGAAACAACACCTATTAAAGTAGGTTTAGGCATCGAAGCTTCTAACGTGATTCAATTAATTCTAGCCGACGGATCGAAAGTTTCCGCTCGTCCATCGGGTACGGAGCCTAAAATCAAGTTCTATGTTTCTGTGAACGCTCCTTTAACATCTGCGGCAGACTTCTTCAAAGTGTATGCGGAATTGCAAGAGAAGGTGGGGGTGATTCAGGGGGATTTAGGGTTGGTTTAGAGTAGAGATTATAGAGTAGAGAGTAGAGATGGTAGATTTTTAATCTATACTCTTTTCTCTCTAATCTACAATCTAACGATCATCTCCGCAGGAGATTCCAACTTTATTCTTTGTGCTCTATTCTTTATGCTTTAATCTATAATCTCTACTCTATTATCTTACAAACCCGGGATACAACCTATTGAAATAATCCATAAATTCAGCCAACAAAACCGAAAACTATGTTAACTGAATCTCAAATCCTTGCCTACAAGCAGGATGGTTATATCCAGGTTCCCCACTTTTTTTCTAAAGAGGAAATTGACCTGTTATTTCAGGTGGCGACGGATGAATCCGTGGTTAATCACGCCTTTGACCTGAATGATCAAACAGGTAAAAAAACAAAATTGACGCTTTGGTTTACGGCAGGAGATGATTCTTTTGGCCTAATGTCACGTTGTAAGCGGATGGTTACGTCCGTCCAAAGCCTGTTGGGTGAAGGTGAGGTTTGTCATTTTCATTCCAAAGTCATGCAGAAAGAACCGCGCGTAGGTGGTGCTTGGGAATGGCATCAAGATTATGGTTATTGGTATAAAAATGGGTTTCTTTTTCCTGAGTCGATGGTTTCGGTGATGATTGCGTTGACGGATGCGACGATTCAAAATGGCTGCCTTCAAGTACTAAAAGGAACGCATCATATGCAGCGAATTGAACACCATTTTGCGGGTGAACAACAAGGCGCTGATATGGTTTTTGTGGAAGAGGCGGAGAAGGTTTCAGAACTGGTCTATTGCGAATTAAAGGCGGGGGATGTGCTTTTTTTTCATCCTAATTTGTTGCACAGATCGGAAGCAAATTTGTCTGATAATGCCCGTTGGTCAGTTATATCGGCCTATAATTTAGCGTCAAACAAACCGTTTTTGGAGAAAAACTTATCTTGTATTACGCCTATCAGCATGGTGCCGGATGAGGCAATTTTAGAAAGCGGAAAGAAAGCAGTGATTGGAGCGGACTTCCTGGCTAAAGAAGAAGAGATCACGTTAAAAATTAACAAATAATGGCTAAAATATGTATTCTGGGTGGAGGTTTCATTGGTAGATTCTATGCCGAATCCCTTTGTGGCAGACGAAGTAAAGATAGCGTCACCGTCGTTTATTCAAGAAAGGAATCCACAGCCTCTCGGTTTGCGAAGGATTATGACGTTCCCCATTATTGCACAGAGATGGAAGATGCCATTGCGCATGCAGAATCTGAATTTGTCGTTATCGCCTTACCAAACTATTTGCACGAAGAAGCGGTCATGCTTTGCGTGAAACATAAAAAAGCAGTTTTGTGCACGAAACCCTTAGGCCGAACGGCAGAGGAAGCACTTCGAATGACCTTGGCTTGTGAAGAAGCGGGTGTTTTTGCGGGGTATTTAGAAGACTTGTGTTATACGCCTAAATTTTTAAAATCAGTTAAAAGTGTGGAAGATGGGGCGATAGGAAGAGTTCTTTGGGCAAAATCCAGAGAGACACATCCTGGACCACATGCCGATTGGTTTTGGGATATGGAGAAAGCGGGTGGTGGTGCCGTGATTGATTTAGGGTGTCATTGTATCGAGATAGCGCGTAATTTTATTGGCAAGGATGTGCTTCCAGTGGAGGTTATGTGCTGGGCAGATACGCAAGTAAAACCAATTGATGCGGAAGATCATGCGATCGGTTTAGTTAAATATGAGAATGGGGCCATCGGTCAATTTGAAGTTTCGTGGACGTTTAGAGGCGGAATGGACTTACGGGATGAAGTGATGGGGACCGAAGGGACCATTTGGGTTAATTCATTCCTAAGGACTGGTTTTGAGATGTTTACGAGTGGAAATACAGAAAATTATGTGGCTGAAAAAGCAGAAACAAACGTAGGTTGGCAATTTCCGGTGGGCGATGAAGCACACGAGTTAGGCTACCCTACGATGTTCAATGATATGTTCGATGCCTATGAAAAAGGGCTTCAGCCGCGCGAAACTTTTTATGATGGATATGTGGTCAATGCGATCATTGATGCGGCCTATAAATCTGCCAAAACAAAACTTTGGGAACCTGTTCAACTCCCAGAATGGCGTGGAAAAAGAGGACTAACGAAGCCGTCTGTCTACCAGGATTACGATGAAAAGCATTGGCTCATCAAAGAAGAAATTCTTCCGAATGGCGACAAGAAAATTATCGTGAAAGATAAATCAACCGGTGTTATCTCAGAAATAACGCAATTAAGCTAATTTAAATTCGCTGGTAAAGTGGAATACAATCTCCGGATTGTTCGTTTGATTCATGCGAAGAATCCAGTCAGATTCCGCTAAGAATACGTAATTGCCGTCTTTGTCTTGGGCGATGTTTTGGCCTTTTAGGCGGACGAATTCTTGAAGTTTCTTCGGGTCTTCAGAAGTGATCCAGCAGGCTTTTGTAACAGACATTCCTTCGAAGCGACACTTCGCGCCATATTCATGCTCTAAACGGTATTGAATTACTTCGTATTGAAGTTCTCCTACCGTGCCCACGATCTTACGGTTTCCGAGCTGCGGTTGCAAGAATAATTGAGCCACCCCTTCGTCAGTTAATTGGTCGATCCCTTTTTCGAGTTGCTTGGCCTTCATCGGATCTAGGTTAATTAACTCCTTAAAGATCTCTGGAGAGAAAGATGGAATGCCTTGGTAATTCAACACTTCGCCCTCGGTGAGGGTATCACCAATTTTAAAATTACCTGTATCGTATAGACCTACTACGTCTCCCGGGAAGCCTTCTTCGATGACCTCTTTATCTTGGGCCATAAAGTTATAGGGATTCGCGAAACGAACATTCTTCTTTAATCGAATGTGTTGGTAGAAAGTATTGCGTTTGAAAGTGCCTGAACAGATGCGCAAGAAAGCGATTCTGTCGCGGTGTTTTGGGTCTAAGTTTGCGTGGATTTTGAAGATAAATCCAGTGAATTTCTTTTCCTCTGGCTCCACGGTACGCACATCCGTTCCACGCGCTTGCGTAGACGGTGCGATGCGGGTAAATGTATCTAATAGTTCTTGAACGCCAAAGTTATTCACCGCAGAGCCAAAGAACACAGGAGCGATATCTCCAGATAAATAGTCGTTGCGATCGAAAGGCTCGTAAACTCCGTCGATTAACTCGACGTCTTCACGCAATTGATTCGCATCGCGGTCACCCACGCGGGCATCTAAATCAGGGGAATCGATGTCTACAGCGACGACTTCTTTTTCAATTTTGGTCTTATTCGCTGAGAATAAATTCAGCGATTTTTCCATGAGGTTGTATACGCCTTTGAAGTTTTGGCCCATATTAATCGGCCAAGTTAATGGGCGCACCGAGATGCCTAATTTTTGTTCTAATTCATCCAAAAGGTCAAACGGGTTTTGGCCTTCGCGGTCCATCTTATTAATGAAGATGATCACGGGAGTCTTGCGCATGCGGCAAACCTCCATCAGACGCTCCGTTTGTTCCTCCACACCCTTCACGCAATCAATGACCAAAATCACGGAATCCACTGCCGTTAACGTACGGTAGGTATCCTCAGCGAAGTCCTTGTGACCCGGCGTATCCAGGATGTTGATTTTTAATTTGTTGTACTCGAAGGTCATCACGGAGGTCGCTACGGAGATACCACGCTGACGCTCGATCTCCATAAAGTCAGAGGTGGCGCCTTTCTTAATCTTATTCGATTTTACGGCACCGGCTGTTTGGATTGCTCCCCCAAAGAGAAGTAATTTCTCCGTCAATGTGGTTTTACCAGCATCGGGGTGAGAAATAATCCCAAAGGTTCTGCGTTTCGAAATTTCAGTTACAATCTGACTCATTCGTTCTTTATTAAAAAATCAAGGTGCAAAATTACGCTAAAATCTACTAGATAAAAAGTAAGCCTCTAGTTATTAAATATTATAAACAAGTTGGCAAAAT
>CAILUB010000293.1 GCA_903837305.1 uncultured Cytophagaceae bacterium | reverse complement strand
TATGCTATAATATTTTTGATAATAGTCGATTTTAGCTATTTTTGCAAACCAAATTATCAAAGACATGGCAGTAACTAGACTAAAACGTAAAGACAGAAGAAATAAAGCAGTAGCTAACAACAAGGTTGCAGCTATCAAAATTTTAAAAGCAAGACCTATCATCAAGTTAGTTGATGTAGAAGCTATTAAAGCTAGCTTTGCTAAATAAGAATTATATTCTTTATATTTAAACCGGTTTATGCCGGTTTTTTTATGTTCAATTCAAACCTATAACTCTATGAAAAAGACCTTATTTTTAATCTCAGCCCTACTTTTAGGTTCGGTAACTCTAATTCATGCACAAGATCGTCGTCATGTAAAAGTAAATCCAACAAACCCCAACGACACTGAATATTGGGAACCAAGTATTCCTGTGGTAACTCCAGGAGCTATTCCGTCGGATGCCATTGTGTTATTTGATGGAAAAAATTTAGATAATTGGGAATCTGCAAAAGATGGTTCACCAGCACGTTGGAAAGTAGAAGATGGGAAAATGACCGTTGTAGGAAGAACTGGTAATATTTCTACAAAAGAAAAGTTTACTAATTATCAATTGCATATCGAATGGCAATCTCCTATCGAGCCAGAAACATTAAAAAGCCAGGGAAAAGGGAACAGTGGAGTATTTATGCAAGGAATGTATGAGGTACAAGTATTAAATTCCTATCAAAATCAAACCTACCGAAATGGACAGGCTGGTTCTATTTACAAGCAGACTCCACCTTTGGTTAATGCGAGCACTAAAATGGGAGAATGGAATACGTATGATATTATTTATACAGCTCCGGTGTTTACAGTGAATGGCGGAATTGATACCCCAGCATATATAACAGTTATTCATAATGGAATTGTAGTTCAAAACCATACGAAGATTCAAGGTACAACAGAATATATCGGCCAACCTTTAAATCCAGTTCATGGTCCAGGACCAATAAGCTTACAGGATCATGGAAATGCTGTTAGTTACCGAAATATTTGGTTAAGAAAAATGTAATAAATTTCTTAATTTTGAAGGGAAGGTTTTCAACATAAAAGCCTTCCCTTTTTTTGTTTCTATGAAATATATCATTAGCTGGGTTTTACGATTTATCCCGAGAAAATTCATTCAATTATTTGCCCACAGACTCATCAAAATATACAGTATTTTCTTAACCGGGAATAAGGTTTATTGCCCTGTTTGTGACCATTCTTTTCGTCATTTCCTGCCCTACGGTCGATTGACACCACGGGAAAATGCCCTTTGTCCCTCCTGTTTAAGCTTAGAGCGTCATCGCTTGATGTATTTGTATCTAAAGAATGAGACGTCGTTTTTTACAGAGAAGCCTAAATTATTACATATCGCTCCGGAATATTGTTTTATCGAACGTTTTGAGAAGCATTTAGGTGATCAATATATTACAGCCGATATCGAAAGCCCTTTGGCAAAAGTGAAAATGGACTTACATGATATTCCATTTGAAGACAACACATTTGATGTGGTGTTCTGTAATCACGTTTTAGAACATGTGAAAGACGATGTGCGTTGTATGCAGGAAATCAGACGGGTATTAAAGCCGACTGGATTTGCTTTATGCCAAAGTCCACAACGATACGATCTGGCAACGACCTATGAAGATGCCAGCATCACAGATCCACGGGAACGCGAAATTCATTTCTTACAAGATGATCATTTGCGTATCTATGGTCGCGATTATGGTACTCAATTAGAAAAGTCCGGATTTACGGTAGAACCTGTCAATCTGATTGGAAAATTGGGATTGGAAGAAAGCCAAAGAATGGCATTGCCACTAGAAGAGATTATTTACGTTTGTCGCAAATAAGATGAGATATACTCCATTTTCAGCTGAATTATTCAAGAAGAATCGGGCCAAATTGTATGCACAATTGCCCCCAAAATCCATTGTAGTTGTTAGCTCCAATGACATCATGCCTACTAATGCAGATGGAACTATGGGATTCAGACAAAACAGTGATTTGTTTTACTTATCTGGTTTAGATCAAGAGGAAACCTTTTTGATCTTGTATCCAGATGCTCTAGAAGTACAATGGAGAGAAATCGCCTTTGTTCGCGAGACATCAGAATTGATTGAAATTTGGGAAGGACATAAATATACCAAAGAAGAGGCGACGCAAATATCTGGGATTAATAACATCCAATGGTCGTCTAATTTTGAATCACTTCTTAAATCCTTAGTTTATTCTGCAAATCATATCTATTTAACTGATAACGAGCATTTACGTAATGCTTCAGTGGTTCAGACGCAGAATACTCGCTTAGGTATAAGCATCAGAAATACGTATCCTAATCACGCGATAGGTCGCCTTGCTCCTATTTTGAGTGATTTGCGCATGCAAAAAGAACCCGAAGAATTACAAGCGCTACAAGTCGCTTGTGATATTACAGATAAAGGCTTTAGACGCGTATTGAATTTCACTAAACCAGGCGTAACAGAATACGAAATAGAAGCGGAATTCATTCACGAATTCACGCGCAATCGATCAGAAGGCTTTGCCTACACCCCTATTATTGCTTCCGGTGCAAACGCATGCGTACTACATTATATTGACAATGCACTTCCTTGCCAGGACGGCGATATGCTTTTATTAGATGTGGGAGCTTCTTATGCTAATTACAATGCGGATATGACACGTACGATTCCAGTAAATGGTAGTTTTAATCCTCGTCAAAAGCAAGTATATCAATCAGTCCATGCTGTATTGAATTATGCTACCGAAATCATGCAGCCTGGCGTGTATTGGGTAGATTACCAAAAAGAGGTTGAGCGCTTCATGGAAGGTCAATTGATTGATCTAGGTCTGTTTTCTCGTGCTGACGTTGAAAAACAAAATTCCGCGAATCCTCTGTTTAAAAAATACTTTATGCACGGAGTGGCCCATCATTTAGGCTTAGATGTGCACGATGTTTGGGATAAATACAAACCTTTTCAAGAAGGAATGGTTCTTACTTGTGAACCGGGTATTTATATCCAAGAAGAGGGATTGGGAATTCGTCTGGAAAACAACCTAGTGATACAAAACGGAATCAATATCAATCTGATGAAGAATATTCCATTGGATTGGGAAGAAATTGAAGATTTAATGAATCAATAAAACGGGTTAAATGCCTTGTTTTGGCTATATTTGTAGCTTAGTTTAAGGGGAAGCCCTAAGGAGAAATAATTCTATATGAAACACCTGCGTAATTTTTGCATCATTGCCCATATTGATCACGGTAAAAGTACATTGGCCGATCGATTAATTGAATTCACCAATACCGTTCAAAAGCGCGATATGATGAATCAATTGCTCGATGATATGGATTTAGAGCGCGAGCGCGGAATTACCATTAAGTCTCATGCGATTCAAATGCAATACCCTAAAGATGGGGAATTGTATACATTCAATTTGATTGACACCCCGGGACACGTAGATTTCTCCTATGAAGTATCTCGTTCCATTGCTGCTTGTGAAGGCGCTTTATTGATTGTGGATGCATCCCAAGGTATTGAGGCGCAGACTATTTCCAATTTATATTTGGCTATCAGCCACGATCTAGAAATTATCCCTGTCTTAAATAAAATCGATTTACCAGGTGCAATGCCGGAGGAGGTTTCGGACCAAATCATTGATTTGATTGGATGCAAAAAAGAAGATATCATTCATGCCTCTGGTAAAGAAGGTATTGGAATTCAAGACATCTTAGATGCGGTAGTGGAACGTATTCCTGCACCCAAAGGTGAACCAGAAGCGCCATTGCAGGCTTTGATATTTGACTCCACGTTTAACTCTTACCGCGGTATTGAGGTTATTTTCCGAGTGTATAATGGAGAAATCAGAAAAGGTGATAAAGTAAAATTCATTAATACGGGTAAAGAATACTACGCGGATGAAATTGGTACGCTGGGATTAGAACAAGAACCCAAGCAAATCATCAAAACCGGTGACGTAGGTTACCTGATTTCGGGTATTAAAGAGGCTAAAGAAGTAAAAGTAGGTGATACCATTACGCATGTAGCTAATCCAACCGTAACTGCTATTCAAGGTTTCGAAGAGGTAAAACCGATGGTTTTCGCAGGCATTTATCCAGTAGAAACATCGGAATTTGAAGATTTGCGCGATGCAATGGAGAAGCTTCAGTTAAATGATGCCTCTTTAGTGTGGGAGCCAGAGACTTCGGCTGCCTTAGGATTCGGATTCCGTTGTGGTTTCTTAGGTATGTTGCACATGGAAATTGTGCAAGAGCGTTTAGAACGCGAATTCGATATGACGGTTATCACAACTGTTCCTTCCGTAAAATTCAAAGTCATTACTACTGCGAATGAGGAAATGTGGGTATCCGCACCTGCTGACTTACCGGAACCGAATTTGATCAACATTATTGAAGAGCCTTATATTAAGGCACAAATAATTACCAAATCCGAGTATACAGGGGTGATCATGAGCCTTTGTATGGATAAGCGGGGTATTTTAGTGAATCAAATCTACCTAACTACGGATCGCGTTGAATTAACGTTCGACATGCCGCTTTCTGAGGTAGTTTTTGACTTCTTTGACCGTTTAAAAACGATTTCACGAGGTTATGCCTCATTAGATTACGAATACAAGGATTACGAACCAGGCGACATGGTTAAATTAGATATTATGTTGAACGGAGACAAAGTAGATGCTTTGTCTGCCATTGTTCACCGTGATAAAGCCTATGATTGGGGCAAACGTTTGTGTGAGAAATTACGTGAATTAATTCCAAGACAACAGTTTGAAATAGCTATTCAAGCAGCGATTGGACAGAAAATTATTGCACGTGAAACGGTGAAGGCGTTACGTAAAGATGTTCTAGCGAAGTGTTATGGCGGTGATATCTCACGAAAGCGTAAATTATTGGAAAAGCAGAAGAAAGGGAAGAAACGCATGCGTCAAGTAGGTAATGTAGAAATTCCTCAAGAAGCATTTATGGCAGTTCTTAAACTAGATTAATAGATAATTATTATCACAAAAATTTTTAAAAACAGGGTTTAAAGCGTAATTTTAAACTTTCATACAAAATAAGATGGCTGAAGTAATTAGAATGCCTAAGATGAGCGACACGATGTTAGAAGGTGTGATCGCAAATTGGC
>CAILUB010000292.1 GCA_903837305.1 uncultured Cytophagaceae bacterium | reverse complement strand
CGGTGTATAATAATATGCATGGCAAATAAACCAAAAGCTCTGTCGGATTTAACCAAGAAAACATCGAAGGTTAAAGAAGGTTCTAATTTGAATTTTAGTTTAAATATACAACATAGGGATGATTTAACTAATGTTCAAAAACAAATAATAGAGGCTGCGTTAGATAAAGAGGTTAAGTGTGTTATAATAGATGGTGTGCCGGGGACGGGTAAAAGTTGGACCACTATTCTATCATCTCTTATGCTTCTAGATCTACATATAGTTAAAGAAATTGTATATCTGAGATCTCTAGTTCAAGCTAAAGATGGACAAACTGGATACTTAAAAGGAGATCTAGATGAAAAAACATTTTACTATAACGAAGCTTTAAATCAAACATTATCGGAGCTTATTCCTAATAATGATATAAAAAGATTAACAGAACAGGAGAAAATAAAATGTTATCCAACGTCTATGCTTAGATCTTATAACTTTCATAACTCAGCTGTTATATCAGAAGAATCACAGGTTATGACCTTTGACTCAATCTTTACCATCGCAACTCGACTAAGCATGTATAGCAAACTTTTTGTTATAGGCGATAGCGTTTACCAAAACGATTTGGGTAAATTGTCTGGATTCAAAAAGTTTATTGAGATATTCGGGGACGAAGACTCAAGAGCAAATGGGTTTAGATATTTTAAACTAGATAGCTCGCAAATTGTGAGAAGTCCTTTTGTACAATTCGTAGTTAAGAAAGTTGAACAATATCAAGAGAGGACTAAAGAGAGTATAGTTAGCTAATCTCTACAAGATTTTGTAAAATCACAGATTCAAGCGGGGTTTCTAAACAAGGTAGAAATCCCGCTTTTTCTATTTTTGCAATAGATCTTATTCTGGGGTTCTTACTAGGAGAGAATATTTTAGCCTTAGTTAAGAAAGGATTAAAGTCGTTATCAAAACTAATTGATAATATGAAGTATTCTTTTTTTGATATTTTAGATCTTATCTTACAGAATCCTCCTATAGATCTAACTAGGAATGCGAAATCTTTGGCGAGTTGTTTAGAGCTTGTTTCAAAAGTGGTTTCATTTTTATAAAATCTTCCACATGCATCCATGCACCCTCTTATTAAATCTACTCTATCCTGAAAAGAAGAATACAAATATTCATCAGGAATAAATCTATCTTTTAATTTGGTAAAGTTCTTTATTTTCTTTAATTCCAATTTTAATAAATTAGGGTATCCTTCCTCGGCGGATATTTTATAATAATCGTCACATGAAGGCTTTAGATCTATATGGAAGTAATCGTTTTTGATTTTATCAAGATCTAGTAAACATTCTTTTCGGCTTTGTATTTGACCATTCTTAAAAGGCAAACATAAACAAAGAGCTATTAAATACGGGTCTTTATTTTTCTCTAGGAACTCCGGTATAATTTTTTTTAGCTTATATTTCGACCTTGTTCCTGATACACAATCATCTCTTTCTTTATTTATTTCGATTGTTTTTTTATCCAGTAAACTTATCTTAACTCCTTCTGGAACAATAACATTCGACCCGTCATTAAAAATTATATTATAACAATCTTTATCTATTCTATCCCCTATAGAGATATCTGCGGCAGATAAAACACCAGTATGCCTAAGTATTTTGTTCGCGCAAAAAAGTATCATTCATTTAACTATTACATAACTCGTAAACTTTTGTTTCTCAAAAAGATCTGTTCAGTGTAATACCT
>CAILUB010000291.1 GCA_903837305.1 uncultured Cytophagaceae bacterium | reverse complement strand
TCTGGTGGTGGGCACTCCCCTCTTCGTGTATTTCGGGAGCCTGTCTGACCGGGTGGGTCGCAAGAAAATTATGCTGGGCGGTATGGCCCTCGCTGCGCTCGGGTACTACCCCCTTTTCTCGTGGATGTCCACGATTGTAGCCCAGGAGGGCATAATGGTGAATGGAGCGATCTTCCTGACCTGGACTGGAAAGCTCGAACTGGCTTTCATTTGCAGCTTATTGGTGACTTTCGCGGCGATGGCCTACGGCCCGATCGCCGCGTTCTTAGTCGAACTTTTCCCCACTAAAATCCGCTATACCTCCCTCTCGATCCCTTATCACTTTGCTAATGGTGTGTTCGGCGGCTGTGCCCCTTTTGTGGCCACTTGGCTAGGAGCTGTCACTCATTCGAATTTTGCCGGATTGTTCTATCCCATCGCCTTAGCAGCCTTAACGGTCATCGTAGGTATGATTTATTTACCTGAAACCAAAGGCCGAGCCCTCAGCGATTAAAATAGGACTATTCGAATAATTCGATGGATATAATTTTAAATATTTCCATTAAATAAATTAGACTTGGCGCTAAACCAAAATGGAGGTATCTTTGTTTCTAAATTCTGCTTTTTCTGAGACCCCATTTTGTGTAACTCAGGATGGCGAAGCCGTGGAGTAATAAAATATTTTAAAGTTTGAAAAAAGCATTAGTAACTGGAATTACTGGTCAAGACGGAGCTTATCTTGCTGAATTCTTATTGAAAAAAGGGTATGAAGTTCATGGCATAAAACGCAGATCTTCACTAATCAATACACAACGTATTGATCACTTGTATCAGGATCCACATGTGCCTGATCGTAACCTACACCTTCATTATGGAGACTTAACTGATAGTACAAATTTGATCCGTATTATTCAAGAGGTGCAACCAGATGAAATTTATAATTTGGCAGCAATGAGTCATGTGGCTGTTAGTTTTGAAGAGCCAGAGTATACAGCAAATGCGGATGGAATTGGAACCTTGCGTATTTTAGAAGCAGTTCGTTTGCTAGGCCTAACGAAAAAAACTAAAATATATCAAGCATCTACCTCTGAGTTGTATGGATTAGTTCAAGCAGTGCCTCAATCAGAGACAACGCCTTTTTACCCTCGTTCTCCTTACGCGGTAGCAAAGCTTTATGCTTATTGGATTACGGTTAATTACAGGGAAGCATATAATATGTTTGCTTGCAATGGTATTTTATTTAATCACGAATCTCCTCAAAGGGGAGAGACATTTGTTACACGTAAAATTACTCGGGCAACTGCTAAAATAGTCTTGGGTCAAGAAGAGTGTTTGTATTTAGGAAATCTTAATTCAGAAAGAGATTGGGGGCATGCTAAAGATTATATTGAAGGGATGTGGTTGATTTTACAACAAGATAAACCGGAAGATTTTGTGCTTGCTACCGGTGTAACAACAACTATCAGAGAATTTGTCCGCTTAGCTTTTGGTGAAGTTGGTATCGAAATAGGATTTAGAGGGGAAGGAGAAAATGAAGTTGGTTTTGTTATTAAATGTAGTGCAGAATATCAGCTTAAGATTGGTAGGGTTATTGTTAAAGTAGACCCTAAATATTATAGACCAACTGAGGTCGACTTATTGTTGGGTGATCCTTCAAAAGCTAATTCGAAATTAGGGTGGCAACCTAGGTATGATTTAAAATCCCTAGTAAAGGAGATGGTAGCTCACGACATTAAATTATTTAAGAATTTAATATAAAGTATATGTTTTCTTTCAATTTAACAGTAAAAATTAAATTCTTGATGAATAAGTAGTCAAATGTTTACATGGTTATCAAGAATAGTTTGTCAGTAAGGAAAAAATTAATTTAAATAATCCTTTTGGGTATGAATAAAAAAATTGCAATTGTAGGTTTAGGGTACGTTGGGTTACCTTTAGCAATTGAATTCGCTAAAAAATTTCATGTTTTAGGCTTTGATATTGACTCTAAGAGAGTGGCCGAGTTAAATCGTGGAGAAGACCGTACTTTAGAAGCTGACCTAGTTAGTATGAAGGAAGTTGTTGAAGGAACAGAGAACAATGGTTTAATTTTTTCGTCATTTACAAAAGATCTTAAAAATTATGATATTTTTATAGTAACTGTGCCTACCCCTATTGACCAGTTTAAAAAACCGGATTTAACACCATTGTTAAAGGCAAGTGAGATGTTAGGTTCTATAATAAAGCGAGGAGATATTATAATATATGAATCTACTGTTTATCCAGGATGTACTGAGGAAGATTGCGTGCCTGTACTTGAACAATTTTCCCATTTAAAGTTTAATCAAGATTTTTTTTGTGGGTATTCTCCAGAAAGGATTAATCCAGGGGATAAGAAAAATACTTTAATTAATATTAAAAAAGTTACATCTGGATCTACACCAGAAATTGCAAGCGAAATTAATTCTTTGTATAAAAGCATTATAACTGCTGGCACCCATATGGCTCCTAGTATGAAAGTAGCAGAGGCAAGTAAGGCAATAGAAAATGCGCAGCGTGATATCAATATTTCTTTTGTAAATGAATTGGCCTTGATTTTTGATCGTATGGGTATTGACACAAGTGATGTATTAGAAGCGGCAAGCACAAAATGGAATTTTTTAAACTATAAACCTGGGTTGGTTGGCGGACATTGTATAGGTGTTGATCCTTATTACTTAGCACATAAGGCAGAAAGTCTTGGTTATCATCCTCAAGTTATACTTTCAGGACGTAGAGTAAATGATACTATGGGAGTGTTTATTGCAAACAAGGTTGTAAAATTATTGATTTCTAAAAATCACCTTATTTCATCTTCAAAAATATTAATTCTTGGTATAACTTTCAAAGAGGATTGTCCTGACATAAGAAATTCTAAAGTAATTGATATAATTGAGGAATTACAACAGTTCAATCTATTAGTAGATGTCTTTGATCCTCATGCAGACCATAATCAAGTTTATGATGAATATGGGATCAAATTACTGAGTAATATTGATGAAAAATACGATGGAATAGTTTTAGCAGTTTCACATACTTTTTTTAAACAGCTTGATATAAATGCTCTATGCAGCGGAGATTCTACCGTAATATTCGATACGAAGTCCTTTTTGGATCGTAGAATCGTTAATGCTAGGTTATAACTATTTATTTTCAATTTTTTATGATGAAAGATAAAACAATATTAATCACCGGAGGTACAGGTTCGCTAGGGAAGGCCTTAACTTCACATATTCTACGGAATCATAGTGATATTAAAAAAATAATTATTTTTTCAAGGGACGAACAAAAACAATTTCAAATGGCACAAGATTATCCAGAAATTAGTTTCCCCAAGATTAGATTTTTTTTAGGCGATGTCAGGGATGAGCAACGATTAGTGAGGGCATTTGAAGGAGTTGATATAGTCATACATGCAGCGGCAATGAAACACGTACATTTGGCGGAATATAACCCTGATGAATGTATTAAAACAAATATTGGTGGTGCTCAAAATGTAATCAATGCAGCCTTACAAACTAGTGTTTCTAATGTTGTAGCATTATCAACTGATAAGGCTTGTGCCCCTATCAATCTTTATGGAGCAACTAAATTAACTTCAGATAAACTATTTGTAGCGGCTAATAATATAAAAGGATCTAATCCTATCAAATTTTCCGTAGTTCGTTATGGTAACGTTTTAGGGTCTAATGGATCCGTAGTACCTTTCTTTCTTAAGAAAAAAAATGAAGGGAAGCTGCCTATTACTGATAATGCAATGACGCGTTTCAATATTTCTCTTCAAGGCGGTGTGGATATGGTAATGCATGCAATTGAACATGCATGGGGAGGAGAAATTTTTATACCAAAACTTCCGTCATATCGAATCACTGATGTTGCTAAGGCAGTAGCTCCAGATTGTGAGCAGGTTATTGTTGGTATTCGTCCTGGAGAAAAAATTCATGAGGAAATGATCACGTCATCAGATTCATTTTATACATATGATTTAGGTAAGTATTATACCATTCTTCCATCTGTACCTAATTTTAAAATTGAAGAGTTTGTTGAATCATTTTCTGCTCAAAAAGTAGTAGAGGGATTCAATTATGATTCTGGGACAAATACAGAATGGGAAACTATTAATAGTTTAAGGGTTCTTATTAAAAAGCATGTAGACTCAAATTTTGAATAATATGATCCCTTATGGTAAGCAAAATATCACAACCGAAGATATTAGTGCAGTTATTGAGGCTTTACAATCGGATTTTCTTACTCAAGGGCCTAGAATAAAAGAATTTGAAGAGCTATTTGCATCATATGTAGGAAGTAAATTTGCTGTGGCAGTTTCTAATGGGACAGCAGCTTTGCATTTATGTACATTAGCACTAGGTGTGAAAGAAGGGGATAAAGTAATTACAACACCTATTACCTTTGCAGCATCTGCTAATTGTATTCGCTATTGTGGAGGGGAAGTTGTTTTTTCAGATATTGATCCAGGAACTTATTTGTTAGATATTGAAAAAGTTAGAACAATATTAGAAAATGCCCCCAAAGGTACCTATAAAGGAATTATCCCGGTAGATTTTGCTGGTAGAGCGATTGATATTGAAGCTTACAGGAAATTAGCCAATGAATATAATTTATGGATTATAGAAGATGCTTGTCATGCCCCGGGAGGGTATTTTATTGATAGTTATTACAATAAGCAAAGGTGTGGTAATGGTAATTATGCAGATTTGGCTATTTTTTCATTTCATCCTGTTAAGCATATAGCCTGTGGTGAAGGGGGAATGATAACAACCAATGATGAAGCTTTATTCAATAAATTATTAGCTTTACGCACTCATGGCATTACTAGGAATGAAAGTGAATATAATAATTCAGTTGAGTTTGCTTGTGGTCAAAAATCTGAAAGTAATCATTATCCAGGTTGGTACATGGAAATGCAAACTTTAGGGTTTAACTATCGAATAACTGATTTTCAAGCTGCTTTAGGTACTAGTCAATTACAAAGAGCAAATGAAGGATTAATAAAACGTAGAACTATTGCATCAAATTATGCAAATGCATTTAAAGATGTACCTTTTGTGAAAGGGCAGTCAGAACTTATTGAGGGACATGCATATCACCTATATATTATTGAGGTTGAAAATCGTTTTGAGCTATATAATTATCTAAGAGAAAATAAAGTCTTCGCACAAATACATTATATACCTTGTCATTTAATGCCTTATTACAGGCAATTAGGTTGGGAAGAAGGGGACTTGCCAAACGCCGAATCCTATTATAAAGGGTGTATAAGTTTACCTATGTACCCAACTTTATCTTTAGATGAGCAAAATTTTGTAATAGAACTTATTTATAGTTTTTACAGTAACAAATAATCCATATCAAAAAATAAAATATATGTATATCACTGAACAAGAAAAATTTTGGGCAAATGAATTTGGAACAGAATATATTGAACGCAACCAAGGGGAACAATTACTTGCGTCTAATTTAAATTTTTTTTCAAAAGCACTTCAGCAGGCCGGTATAATAGAATCATGTATTGAATTCGGGGCAAATATAGGCATGAATTTAAAGGCATTACAATTGTTATATCCAAGCATTAGAATGAAAGCTATTGAAATTAATGGAAATGCTGCAAATATTCTAGGAGACTTTATTGGAAAAGACAACGTTTACAATGGTTCAATTTTTGAACATACGGTAGAATCTAAAGTTCAATTATCATTGATTAAAGGGGTATTAATTCATATAAATCCAAATATGCTTCAAAAAGTTTATGAACAATTATATAATTGTTCAGAGAAATTTATTTTGATCGCGGAGTATTATAATCCAACGCCTGTTGCATTGAATTATAGGGGACACGAAGATAGACTCTTTAAGCGAGATTTTGCCGGTGAATTTTTAGATAAATATAAGGATACAGAATTAATTGACTATGGTTTTTCTTACAGAAGAGATCCTGCTTTTCCTCAAGATGATATAACTTGGTTTTTAATTAAAAAGAAATAAAATGCGAATTAGATATTGTAAACAATGTTTATTCCCAGAAACCAAACCTGACTTATCATTTAACAAAGAAGGTATTTGTTCAGCTTGTATAGCTTCTGAATCGAAAGATAAAGGTATTGATTGGGAAGGTAGAAGAGAAGAATTCTTTAAAATTGTTGAAAAATATAAGCTCCCAGAAGGTTCCTTAGGTTGGGACTGTTTAATTCCTGTTAGTGGAGGTAAGGATAGTACTTACCAAGCTTGGTTCATGAAAGAAATTGCAGGAATGAATCCATTGTGCGTATGTTTTGAAACTACTATGGTTACAGAAATTGGCCAAAAAAATTTAGATAACTTATCTAAAATGGGCTTAGATGTAATTCATTTTAAGAAAAACAATCAAGCATATAAAAAAATGGTTATTGAAGGATTTAAGACAGTAGGTGATGAAATGTGGCCAAATCATATAGGTATATTTACAATTCCAATTATGTTTGCTGTTAAGTTTAATATACCATTAGTTATTTGGGGAGAAAATTCTCAGCAAGAATATGGTGGACCTGATCTAGAATCGGTAGAAAAAAGGATATTAGATAGGAAATGGTTGGAAGAGTTTGGAGGATTATTAGGTAACCGGATTCAAGATATGATTGGTGTCGATGGATTAACCGAAAAAGAGTTAAGCCCATATTTTTATCCCTCAGATGAAGATATTAATAAAGTAGGGGTTACAGGAATATTTTTAGGAGCTTATTTCTTTTGGGATGCAAGAAAACAACTTGAAATAATTAAGAAACATGGCTTTTCAGTCAAAGAAGATGGCCCTATTGAGGGGACTTATACCAATTATGAGAATCTCGATGAATGTTTAGTTGGCTTACATGATTATTTAAAATTTGTTAAGTATGGTTTTGGAAGAGCTACAGATCATGTAGGAATAGATATTAGAAATAAAAGGATGACAAGGGAAGAAGGATTAGATTTAGTAAAAAAGTATGATGGGAAATATCCTCACTTTGCAATTTCTAATTTTATTGAGTATTCTGGTTTGTCAAAATTTGAAATTGACAAAGTTTTAGATTCATTTACTAACCCAATATTATTTGCTCAAGATGAAAATGGCTGTTTTATTAAAGATTCCGATGGGAATTTAATTAGAAACTTTGAAGTAGAGTAAAATGGTATCAATTATTGATTATGGAATGGGTAACGTGGCATCAGTTCAAAAAGCCTTAAATTTTTTGAATGTTAAAAGTGTAATCACCAATGATCATTCTGTAATAAAAGATTCATCTGTAATTTTACTGCCAGGTGTAGGTTCATTTGCTCAAGGAATGGAAAACTTGAATGAACGGAATCTTGTTAATCTGCTTACTGAAGAGGTGATGATTAAACAAAAACCTTTCTTGGGGATTTGTTTAGGAATGCAGTTAATAATGGAAAATGGGCACGAGCCTTACGAATGTAAAGGATTGGGCTGGATTGAAGGGGAAGTGCAAAAGTTTGAACTATTAGATCTTAATATTCCTCATATGGGATGGAATAATATTAAAGTATTCAACAAAAAATATTTTAATAATCTTGATAATAGTAATTTTTACTTTATTCACAGCTACCATGTTAAGACTACAAATTATCAAGATGTTGCTGCAACAGTAAATTATGGAATTGATGTTGTAGCTAGTGTTCAAAAAGGTAATATTTTTGCCACTCAATTTCATCCAGAAAAGAGCCAAGCTGCCGGCCTATTACTATTAAAAACATTTTTTGATTTAAATGCTTAAAGCAAGAATTATACCTATACTAACCTTTAATGGATTTGGATTAGTTAAAACTAAAAAATTCTCTAATCCAAGAATGGTTGGCAATCCTGTTCAAGTAGCAAGAGTTTATAATAATAGGGGCGTGGATGAATTAGTATTTATAGATATTTTTGCAACCACACAAAAACGTAAAATTAATTTAAAACTTGTAGCAGATGTTATTAAAGAATGCTACATGCCTATAGCGATTGGTGGAGGCATTGAAACTATAGCGGATATTAATGATTTACTAAAAATAGGGGCTGATAAAGTTATAATTAAAACGAAAGCACTCGTCGATAGTGATTTTATTAAAGAAGCTGTTGCTTTCTACGGAAGTCAATGTATAAGCATTGCTGTTGATGCTTATAAAACTTCTGAAGGGTATAAGATCTTTAATCACTTAGATATTGATAAATCACTAGATGATTATGTTCAAGAAATGATTGACTGTAAAGTAGGGGAATTCGTTTTAGTAAGTGTAGATAAAGATGGAATGATGAATGGATTTGACATTGAACTAATCAATTATGTTGAAAATATAACAAATATTCCAATTATTGCTTCGGGCGGAGGAGGAAATATTGAACATTATAATGAATTATTTTCTAAGACAAATGTTCTCGCAGTTGGTTCTGCAAGTATATTTCATTTCACCCAATATACCCCATTGGATATTAAAAATGAACTTAAAAAAATTAATATTCCAGTAAGAATTTAATTGTATTTGATTTGAAAAGAATTGCTATAATTCCAGCGCGGGCAGGTAGTAGAAGAATACCTAACAAAAATATAAAAGAATTTTTTGGCAAACCTATAATTGCTTATTCAATTGAAGCAGCCATTGATTGCGGTTTATATGATGAGATCATGGTTTCTACTGACTGTGAATTGATAAAAGATATTGCCTTGCAATATGGCGCACAAGTACCTTTTTTAAGAAGTAGTTTTAATAGCGATGATTTTGCTACAACTTTTGATGTAATAGAAGAAGTAATAAATTGGTATAGTCAAAATGGTATTAACTTTGAAGAAGGCACATGTATTTATGCTTGTGCCCCTTTTACTACAATTCATTTATTGAAAAAATCACTTTTACTATTAGAAAATGGAGGTGATTGTGTTTTCCCAGTTCTGACTTATTCCCATCCCATTCAGAGAGCTTTAGATGTTTCAATAGATGGAAGAGTAACTCCTTTTTTTGACACGAATCATACAGTAAGAACTCAGGATTTTAAGAAAGCTTTCCATGATGCAGGCATGTTCTACACTTTTAATATAGAAAAGCTTTTGATAAATAAGAGTTTTAGAACTGGAAATACAATTGCAATAGAGATCGATGATCTTTGTGCGCATGATATAGATAATATAAATGATTGGAAGCTAGCGGAATTAAAATATAAATTATTATTCAATGAGAAAATATAAGTGTTTAACAAAACAAGAATATACTCATCGTTTATTTAAATTAGTTCCAATTCGAGATGAAGACAAACTGCTAATATTAAAAATGCGAAATGAACAAATTTATCATTTGAGACAAGCAGAAGAACTTTCAATAGAGCAACAAGAAAGATATTTTACAAATGTTATTTCTTTATTGTTCGAACAAGAAAGGCCTAGTCAGATATTGTTTACATTACTTGAGGATGGAGAATTTATTGGTTACGGTGGACTTGTTCACATTAATTGGGTAGATATGAATGCAGAAGTTTCGTTTATAATGAAAACAGAGCTGGAGAAAGATAGGTTTGAGTATAATTGGATAAACTATCTTTTACTTATAGAGAAAGTCGCTTTCCATGATTTGGGGTTCCATAAAATTTTCACGTATGCGTTTGATCTAAGGAATCATTTATACCCTGTATTGGAAGCGTCAGGTTTTTGTGAAGAAGCTCGTCTAAAGGAGCATTGTTACTTTGATGGTAAATATTTCGATGTTGTAATTAATTCGAAAATAAATCAATATGCTTAGTTTGAGAAAACCTACCGTAGAAGATATAGAAATGTATTTTTCATGGGCAAATGACCCTGTGGTTAGAGAACAGTCTTATAATTCTAGTATTATAGACTTTGAAAGCCATAAACAATGGTTTAAATCTGCACTTAATAATGAATCATATTTTATGTGCATTTGTCAAAATTCAGTAGGGGAAGATATCGGGCAAGTACGAATTCAAAAACAACAAGATAGGGAGGCGCTTATTGGAATTTCTA
>CAILUB010000290.1 GCA_903837305.1 uncultured Cytophagaceae bacterium | reverse complement strand
TTGATTTTTAAAATAGCCCCACGTTTCCATGTCTGATTCTATTAAGCACGAATGCGGAATTGCCCTCATCCGCCTACGAAAGCCTTTTCAGCACTACTTAGACAAATACAAAACACCTACTTACGGACTGAGCAAACTTTATCTGATGATGGAGAAGCAAGTCAACAGAGGACAAGATGGCGCCGGGGTGGCAAACATCAAAATCAACGTAAAACCAGGGAACCGTTACATTTCCAGATACCGTTCGGTAGAGCCGCAAGCAGTGGCAGATATTTTTGGAAAAATCAACAAGAAATTCGCTAAAGCACAAAAACTAGCTAAAACTGTAAAGCGTGAGACCGGTATTGATGCCGTTCATGACGCAGCGTGGTGGCAAGAAAATGTGGCTTTTACCGGCGAAGTACTTTTAGGCCACTTACGCTATGGAACGCACGGCCAAAACGAGATCGAAAACTGCCATCCCATGTTGCGTCAAAACAACTGGAGAAGCCGTAACCTCGTAATGGCAGGTAATTTCAATATGACCAATGTAGATGATTTGTTCGATAAATTAGTTTCGCTAGGTCAGCACCCGAAAGAAAAAGTGGACACGGTTACCGTGATGGAAAAAATCGGCCACTTTTTAGATGAAGAGAATCAACGCCAATTTGGCAAATACAAAGATCAATACGAGAACCCGGAGTTATCAGATATTATCGCCCAAGAAATTGACTTGAAACGCGTCTTAGAGCGCTCATGCAAGGATTTTGACGGAGGATATGCGATGGTCGGAATGACTGGTTATGGTGCCTCTTTCGTGGCGCGTGACCCTGCCGGAATTCGTCCAGCCTATTATTATGTGGATGAAGAAGTGGCGGTAGTGGCTTCTGAAAAACAGGCCATCAAGACTTCTTTTAACTGCGCCTACGATCAAATAAATGAAATCACACCGGGCCATGCCTTAATTATTGATATTCAAGGCGAAGTCAAAGAGGTTCCATTTATCGACCGCCTAGAACAAAAATCATGCTCTTTCGAGCGCATCTATTTCTCCCGCGGATCCGATCCAGATATCTACCACGAGCGCAAGAAATTAGGTCAGTTATTGATCCCTCAAATTTTAGCCGAGGTACATCATGACCTAAAAAATACCGTATTCTCCTACATTCCTAACACCGCAGAAACGGCGTTCCTTGGAATGATTGATGGCCTAGAAGACCATTTGGCCAAAGAAAGAAAAAAAGCCATCATGGATGGCATCCTGTTCGAAGAAGAATTAGAAGAGCTATTAACCTTCCGTCCACGCGTCGAAAAACTCATCTCTAAAGACGTGAAAGTGCGTACGTTTATCACCTCGGATGATCAGCGTGATGACATGGTCGCACACGTATATGACACGACCTACGAGGTAATCAATAAAGAGGTAGATTCAGTGGTCATCATTGATGACTCCATCGTTCGCGGAACAACATTAGAAAAAAGTATCCTGAAATTATTGGATAAATTATCCCCTAAGAAAATAGTTATCGTTTCCTCCGCTCCTCAAATTCGCTACCCAGATTGCTACGGTATCGATATGTCGAAAATGAAGGAATTTGTTGCCTTCCGTGCGGCATTAGCCTTATTGCAAGAACGCGGATTAGAGAACATATTAGATGAGGTGAATTTACGATGCTTACATGCGCTAGAAATTGGGACTGCCGAGCAAGAAAACTTTGTAAAAGCCATATATGCCCCTTTCACAGATGAAGAAATCTCAGACAAAATTGCGGAGATCGTTCGTCCTAAAGGTTTAAAAGCTGAACTTTCGATTGTATACCAAACAGTAGCGAACTTAAATGTCGCTTGTCCTGACCACTTAGGTGATTGGTATTTCACAGGTAACTTCCCTACACCGGGTGGTAATCAGGTGGTGAATAAGGCCTTCGTCAACTTCATGAAAGGTATCGAAGTTAGAGCCTATTAATAGGCTATAACCACCGTTCCCCTTAATTCCATCACTCCTAATTCGGGCATATCGATAGAAGTATACTTTAATCGATAGGCATAGGTGTTTTGTGGGACTTTAATCCCATTGATTTTCCCATCCCAACCCAGCCAAGAAGAGTCTATTGCACTAGTGGAGTAAATCATCTCACCCCAGCGATTAAATATTTCAAACGATTCAATTACGGTTCGAGGTTTTACAACTGTGGCAGTCCCAGAAGAAAGTGCTTCAAAATTTCCAACGGGTCTAAAATAATCATTATTTCCATCGTCATTCGGTGTGAAAGCAGATGGCATTTGCATGATAGGAGCGCATTTATCCTTGACAACAAAGGTGATTTTTAATTCACAATCATCTCGATCTATAATCGTACATACATAGGTACCTGATTGTGTGACTTGCACCCTATCCTTATTTGCCCCACTCGGAATTCCAGCCCAATCAATCGATTTCAAACTAGAGGCTGGCACAGGTAATTTCAATTCAACAAAAGTGACATTTTCCTTAAACGCCGCGGCATTTACATTATCATCACAAATAAATAAATCTTTAGGAGTGTCAAACAGGCTATTAGTTAAAAAATTAACTTTCGTTGATTTAGTCAAACTGCACCCACTTGCTGGATCCGTAATGGTTAAATCAAATGCCCCTCCAGGTTTAGGGACCGAAATTTTATCGGTAGTCTCTTTTGTGTTCCAAAAGTAGGTTAACCCTGAAATGGCTGGCAAGGTATCTGCTTTAATTTCTGTCAAATTCTTGCAAATCACACTAAATTCTGGTGCTAAATAAAATGGCTTTAGTAAATCTATTTCGAACTTCTGCGCGTCTAATAGAGAATCTGTTACACATTTATTAGAAACTTTGGCAGTTACCACGTAGGTACCATTATCCTTAAATGCATAATTAATACTATCGCCAGTAAAAGTAAATAATTGCGTAGTTGCTGGATTTAGTGGCACAATAGTACCGTTTGCATTTCTTACAGGATTTAAAGTTGTCTTGTAAATATTCCAAATCACTTTCGTGTTCTCAATTGGATCACATAGTTTTCCCGTCAATTTATAGGAATAATTCAAACCAAAGCAGGATTGCTGAATCGAAATTCCTTTTCCATCATTAGATGTAATCGAATAGGATGCTGGTAAACCTAGTTTACTTTTAGCCCCTGCAGGAAGTGCTGCTCCACTCAAAGTAAAACTGGCCCCGGATGGTGTACCTACTACACCGTCAATTGCTGTGATCTTACCTAAAGAAGTTTGATCCAAAATCGCCACGTATAAATCTGAACCAGTCACCGGATCTGGCTGAATCGCTCCTATTTTTCTAATTAATTTTGAACCCGGAACCGTTTTTCTTGTCGCCTCATAGGTAGTAGAATCCTTGGCTGAAATATCCAATTGTACAATCGAGGACGTATCTGCTACTCCTATTCCTTTTAAAGAAGCATAAATCAGCTTACTGTTCTTTGAAAAATCAAGTCCATACACCTGCTGTTTGGTGGATGAACCCAGTGGAATGGACACCTTATGTTTTACTTTACCTGAGAGAGAATCCACGGAATACAATTCAATTTTATTTAGGGTAGACCCCGCATTTGATACTGCTAACCATTGCTTATTTGGACTGACTTTCATAGTTGAGATAGAAAGACTAGCTGCAGTAATTCCTGTGGGTGATTTACTCTCAACAGGAGCAGATATTCCTGTACTCGAAACTTTAAATGAACGAATATTGCCACTTCCCAGGTCTTGAGTAAATAATAGAGAGGCATTTTCTGCTAATGGCATTGAAACCATTCTAGTCGATGTATTCGTTGCCGAAAGCATTGAGCCTTCCACGCTCATCCCTCCTTTACCCCCATTCAATTTGAAATCTATGGTCGATTGAAAGATTTGCCTCTCGCCAGAACTATTTTTCTTGGTATATATTACATAATATTCAGCCTGACAACCTTTGCATGTTGCCTTAGGAATGATCACCAAGCCCTGCGAATTAGCCTCAGCCGCTAGGTTTTTACCGGGAATGAGGTCATTTAATTTTCCATCATACACTTTTTTTCCATCAGAAAATAGCAACAAATTATTTTTCGTATCGTTGATTTTAGCTATCGCTTCAAGCGTAATTGGCATTGGATTGCCCGCTTTAGGAACCGGAATTCCCGATTGGCCAAAATTGAGCCCGGCCTTCTCTCCAAAATACCACGTATTGTCTGGCGGGGATGCTGGAGGTGGAATTTCCCCGCAAACTATAACCTCCAAATTACCCTCTGAACTACACCCAGAGTTAGCATCCGTCACTTTGACCGAATAACAACCCGACTTGTTTACCGAAATAAAATCAGTCGTCTCGCCTTTCGGATACCATAAATAAGAGTAAGAGGCTAACGGATTTTTAACTCGTAAAGTGATTATTTCATCTTTACAAATCGTGGTATCCACCTTCGTGCTATCTTGACCCAAGACAATCGGTGCTACAAAACCAATCTTAAATTTATACTTTGAATAAACAACACTTCCATTCAAGTATAAGTCAACCGCATAATCCCCTTTTTCACAAAATTTGAACCTACCTGATCGCTTATCTGTACTGCCAAGAACTGTTGAATAACTATTATCAGAACCCGCCTTTCGAAACACCCAATTAAATTTGACACTGGTTGGCGACGCAAGCGGCTTGGTATATTCAAAAACGGTAGAATCCACCGAAGTCGAATCACTGCAATAGGCACATTTAGTAATACAGGTATTACGAATGACAATATCTTGAGCTGATAAACTCCAAGAGCAGAAAAGCAAAAACACGAAGACAACGATTTTTCTGTTCATTATTTTAAATTGCCAAAAATTGTTTTTCATACGACTTGAACGTAAATTGCCTGCTCATGAGTTACCTTGAATGGTATTCAAAAAATGAGACTACTGCATATTTTCACTCTAGCTGTTTTCATTCCATTTATGGGGTATTCGCAAGATCCCCAGGTAACTCAGAACTATGCATTACCGTTAAACATGAATCCAGCCTTCGCCGGAATTTCAAACAATGTGAACGTTAATTTAATGCACCGCAATCAATGGCCTAATTTAACGAGCAATTACCAATTTTCCGCTATGTCCGTTGATATTGGTATACAAAAATACAAAAGTGGGCTCGGCTTATTAATCACTTCTGATTCTCAGTTTTCAGCCTTGACGACTAGTAGCTTTGCGTTGCAATATGCCTATCATATCTCATTAACAGAGAATTATTCTTTATCCATGGGAATGCAAGGAGCCTACGTTAACAGAAGCTTATCTCCAGAAAACTTGGTTTTCGGGGATCAATTAACCGGATATTTAGGATCTGGGGGGATTGATGCCTCATCGAACGATATTATCCCCAAAACACCCAATTTCACCAACCCCTCCTATGTTGATTTATCCGTAGGATCTATGTTATATTCTGGAAAACACTGGATTGGTGTCAGTGCACACCACCTAAACCAACCTAATCAATCTTTAGTTAACAATTCCATTTCACCTCTTGACATGAGATTAAGCGTACAAATGGGGACCAAAATAGCTTTAGGAAATTCAAGCTACGAAGGTAATGATCCAGAGAATGCCTTAAACTACGAGAAAAGTATCAGCCCCATCATTCACTTCAAAAAACAGGGAATGTTTAGTCAATTAGATATGGGGACGTATTTAACTATCGCACCCTTAGTAATAGGCTTTTGGTATCGAAATTTTCCAATTGCTTTGCCTAGTACCGAAAAACTGGATACTCGGGAGTCCATGACGGGTTTAATTGGCTTTAGAAAGGATAAATTCGCCATCGGATATTCCTACGATTTCACCTTATCCAAACTAGCTCCATCTGGAGGAGCCCATGAAATCACTTTATCTTATGTGTTTGGATTTAATTTATTCCCTAATAAATACGATAAAAGTCTCAGCAGAAGTTTAGCATGTCCTAAATTTTAACAACACCTAGTAAACAGCGCTAGTCTACAGGGTAGAGGTTTAGATTAGAGAGAATAAAGTTGGTATCCCCTTCGGGGATGCATCCAGAAATGTTTTTTACTTATAGGACATTAAAAAAGGGGAGCAAATGCTCCCCTTTTTAATTTATTTTTCAGTTAGACACTGAAATGCGATTTCAAATCATAGAAAATGGTAAGCAAGCACCTGAAAAATTTATCCCAAAGGGATAACTAAATTATTCTCTGTGCTTTAATCTTTACTCTATACTCTCTTATCTCTACTCTATTAAAAAAACAAAGCCCCTTCCGGGGCTTTTGTTATTTTAATGTTCTCTTCACTTCTTTCATTTCATAACACTCTAACATATCTCCTACTTCTAAATCGTTGAAGTTTTTGACAGATAGACCGCATTCGTAACCAAATTTAACCTCTGCTACATCGTCTTTGAAACGTTTCAATGCTGAGATTTCTCCCTCATGAATCACGACGAAGTCACGAATGACACGAATCTTATTTGCACGTTTAACCGTACCATCTAATACGTAGCAACCAGCGACGGTACCGATTTTGGTAATCTTAAACACGTCACGGATTTCGATGTTCGATGTGATTACTTCTTCAAATGAAGGAGCTAATAGACCTTCCATCGCGGCCTTAATTTCGTCAATCGCTTGGTAGATGATCGAGTAGTTACGGATTTCGATCTGTTCTGTTTCTGCTAAACGGCGAGCGTTTTGAGAAGGGCGAACTTGGAAAGCGATGATAACGGCGTCTGAAGTAGACGCTAAAGCCACATCGGATTCAGAAACCTGCCCTACCCCTTTGTGAATAATACGAACTTGTACTTCTTCCGTTGATAACTTCATTAAGGAATCCGAAAGGGCCTCTACTGAGCCATCCACGTCACCTTTCACAATCACGTTCAATTCACGGAAAGTTCCGATAGCCTTACGACGACCAATTTCCTCCAAGGTAATGTGCTTACGTGTACGCAAGGTTTGTTCACGAAGAATCTGCTCGCGCTTGTTTGCAATTTCACGTGCCTCACGCTCATTTTCTAAGCAAAGTAATTTATCACCCGCTTGTGGTGCACCGTTCAGACCTAAAACTTGAACTGGAGTAGATGGACCTGCTTTTTTGATTTTGTTACCATGGTGGTCAAACATCGCTTTTACACGACCGTAATTGTCACCTGCTAACATCATGTCTCCTACGTTTAATGTACCCGCCTGAACTAACAAGGTAGTTACATAACCACGTCCTTTATCTAATTCAGCCTCGATTACTGAACCTACGGCTTTCTTGTTCGGATTAGCCGTTAATTCAAGCATCTCAGCTTCTAATAATACTTTTTCTAACAAGTCATCGATACCTAGACCAGACTTAGAAGAGATTTCTTGACATTGGTATTTACCACCCCAATCCTCTACTAACATATTCATGGTAGCTAATTCCTCACGTACTTTGTCCGCATTGGCACCGTCTTTATCGACTTTAGAGAACGCGAATACGATTGGCACACCAGCAACCATTGAGTGATTGATGGCTTCCTTCGTCTGAGGCATGACAGAGTCATCCGCAGCAATAACGATAATAACTATATCGGTTACTTTTGCACCACGAGCACGCATGGCAGTAAAGGCTTCGTGACCTGGTGTATCAAGGAAAGTAACTTTCTTGCCAGATTTAGTCTCTACAGAGTAGGCACCGATGTGCTGGGTAATACCACCCGCTTCACCTGCCGCTACTTTGGCACGACGAATATAATCTAGTAAGGAAGTTTTACCGTGATCGACGTGACCCATAATGGTAACGATAGGCGCACGAGGCAATAAATCTTCTGGAGAATCCTCTACTTCTACTTCAGCAACATCGATTTCCTCTTCAGCTGAAACGAAGCTTACTTCGAAACCAAACTCATCGGCGATCACTGTAATGGCTTCAGCGTCCAAACGTTGGTTAATCGAAACGAACATCCCCAAGCTCATACAAGCCGAGATTACCTCGTTCACGGATACATCCATTAAGGAAGCCAAATCCGATGCCGAAATAAATTCCGTCACCTTCAATACTTTTGCCTCCTCATCTTCTGCCATCATACGAGCCTCTTCTGCTTCTGCACGACCTTTACGCTTCTCCCGACGCTTATCAGCTCCGAAACTTTGCTTATTAGTCGCACCTTGCAAACGAGCCATGGTGGCTTTGATTTGCTCTTGGATGTCTTTATCAGACAATTCTCCTTTCGGTGCTGGTTTAGCACCCGGAGCTGGTTTCTTATTGAAATCTTTCTTATCACCAGGTTTGCCTCCTGTTCCAGGAACAGATGGGGCTGGTTTTTTCTCCTCTTTGATGATACGCTTGCGCTTGTGTTTCGCATTATTTCCGCGATCACCTGCCGCAGGCAATTCTATTTTACCTAGAACGGTTAATCCTTTCAGGGTTTCTCCACGTGCTTCGATTAACTCGATATCTTCCACCACCTCTTCCACTACTGGAGCTGGTTCAACTGGTTTAGGCGCAGATGCAGGCTTTTCAGCAACTGGCTCAGGCTTAGGAGCCGGTGCTGGAACAGGTTCAGGCGCTTTTTCTGATTTAGGGGCAACAGGATTACCCTTTTTATCCAATTCGATTTTTCCCAAAATCTTCAATCCCACTTGCTTTTCCTCAGCTGGAGCCTCGACTACAGGAGCTGGTGCTTCTGACGCTTTAGGAGCCTCCACAACTGGAGCTGGCTTCTCCACCACTGGCTCTGGAGCTGGCGCTGGTGTAGGTGCAGGTGCTGCCACAGCGACCGGTTCTGGTGCTGGAGCTGGCTTAGGAGCCTCTACAGAGGATTCCAAAATATGGTTCGCACCATATTCCTTAGCTAACAAGGTCAACTGCTCAAAGTTCAGTTTGGCGTTGGGGTTATTGTCAATTTTGTGACCTTTCGCAGAGAGAAACTGAAGGATCGTAGACGTTCCCACGTTTATTTGCTTTGCTACAAGGCTCAACCGCATTGTTTTTTCTTCTGCCATAAAAAATTACAAAAAACTAAATTCTTTTTTAATAAATAAATTACTCAAACTCAGAACGCAATACCGCTAAGATCTCATCGATCGTACCTTCTTCTAATTCCGTTCTACGCTCTAACTCTTCTTTAGATAAGGCCAAAACTTGTTTCGCTGTATCTAAACCGATTTTATGAAGCTCCTCTAAAATCCAAGCCTCAATTTCGTTAGAGAATTCTGTCAATTCCACATCCTCATCATCTAGCTCATCCTTAGGTACATCACGGAACACATCGATTTCGTAACCTACTAATTTACCGGCTAACTTGATGTTTTGACCTCCACGACCAATCGCCATAGAAACCTGATCTGAATTTAAATAAACCGAAATACGACGACGCTCTTTATCAATCGCCATTGAGTTTAATTTCGCTGGGCTTAACGTACGCGCTACTAATAATTCTAAATTATCAGTGAAGTTAATCACGTCAATATTTTCGTTTTGCAATTCACGAACGATACCGTGAATACGAGAACCTTTCATACCTACGCAAGCTCCTACTGGATCGATGCGGTCATCAAATGACTCTACCGCCACTTTCGCACGCTCACCTGGTTCACGAACAATCTTACGAATGGTAATCGTACCATCGTAGATCTCAGGAATTTCTTGTTCGAATAAACGCTCTAAGAATACCGGAGAAACACGAGATAAAATGATACGTGGTGTACCATTTGCCATTTCCACTTTGTGAATGATGGCCTTGATAGTCTCCCCTTTCTTGAAACGATCTTTTGAGATCATCTCCGTTTTAGGCAACACTAATTCATTGTCTTCGTTGTCCAAAAGGATCAATTCATGACCTAAGATTTGGTATACCTCTGAA
>CAILUB010000289.1 GCA_903837305.1 uncultured Cytophagaceae bacterium | reverse complement strand
CTTCGCATCCACAAGTCCTATCTAGTGAACAAGATAAATATAATAGGTCACGACTTACATGAAACAAAGACTGTCAAGACAATCTTGAATCAGTCTTTACCAGTTTCGAGAAGAAAACTAGATTTGGTCCGTGGACAGTTAGCTTAATTTAAATCATAAAAAAAAGGGCCTCGATTTACATCGAGGCCCTTTTTTTGTTTTAAGATCAGCTTATTGAGCTTGTGGCGCCATTAGGCTGAAGAATTGATCTAACTTAGGAGTAACGATAATCTCCGTACGGCGATTTTCCTTGCGTCCTTTAGCTGTTTTATTAGCTGTAGCTGGCTCAAATTCACCACGTCCACCTGCTGTTAAACGCTCTGGATCTACATTAAACTTCGTTTGCAATACACGAACTACTGAAGTAGCACGCTTAGCTGATAAATCCCAGTTATCTTGGATACAATCAGTTGAGATAGGCACTGAGTCAGTATGTCCTTCTACTAATACATCAAGTTCCTTGTGGTCATTTAACACCTTCGCTACTTTCGCTAATACGGCAACCGCTTTAGCGTTAACCACTGCACTTCCTGATGCAAACATCAAGTTATCAGAGATAGAGATATAGACAACCCCCTTCTTCACCTCAACCGTTACGTCTTCATCATTTACATCAGCTAATGAACGCTTCAAGTTCATCACTAAAGATAAATTCAATGAATCCTTACGCTGGATAGATGAGTTCAAATCTTTGATGTATTTCCCTTGTTCGTTCAAGGCATCCAAAGATTTACGGATACTTTCAGCACCCGATTTATTGATTACTGAAAGATCAGATAAACGATCTAATAGATTTGTATTTGTCTTCTTGAAATAGTCTAATTGCTCTTGCAAAGCTTTCAATTGACCATTTTTTGCTTCTAAATCAGTATCTCTTTTTTTCAATTCACCTTGTAGGCTAGCTGTCAAAGATTGACAATCTGATAAATCTGCCTTCGCTTTCGATAAAGCAGAGCTACTTGAAGCTTGCAATTGAGTTAATTGTGATTCCATATCCGCTAGTTTCTTCTTTCCTACACAAGAAGTAAATAAGAAAGGCATCATTGCGAATACCAAGAGTAGTTTTTTCATAACGCAGTTTTAAGTTTAATTATCAGGCAAAAATAAGGATCTACTTCAATAAATGTATCCCGAAATACATTTTTTTTCTAAATTGTTTTTAAAATTTCCCCCGCATCCACTTCTAAAACCTGATTTACAGAGGACATCACTTCAAAAAATACCTGTAGTTTTTCTGGAGGAACTCGATCATAAATCAACTTATTGAAAGCAATAACTCCCTTTCTAGCTTGATCTCGTTTTTTCTTTCCAATTTCCGTTAAAAAAATCTTAACCACACGCTTATCCTCATAATTTGCAGATCTTTCAATCCACTTCTTTTCTTCCAACGTCTTCAACATCCGAGTTAACGATCTAGCCTCTAAGCCTAATGCTGGTGCAATCTTAGTGGCGGGAGTGCCATCTTTGTGAATATGAAGAAGAACATACCCTATAGCCATCGTCATATCAAACTGAGCGGAATAGGTGTTATACATTCGGCTAATAGCGTACCAACCGGTCTTTATGTGAAAATCAATCGTCTCTTCTGCTTTCATAGGAATCCTGCGATAGTGTATGCGAATAGTGTAAGCTACTATTTTAGATGTACACCAAATACAAACATGGTATGCTAATCATACCTTTGGACAAAAATGAACTAAAAAAAAATAGGATGCAAGCATCCTATTTCCTTAATCCATTATAAGCAACCGATTATTGAACTCGATTACCTTTCATTCTTTTTGAATTTACTTTTAATCCACTTAAAGATGACTTCATGATCATCAAGCGAACGCGTGGCGTTTTGGTTACTGACTTAGTCAAGCCTTCGTATTTCTGGTTGTACACTAGGTATTTATTCCCTTCAAAGTTCAAACGTGAAATAGAAGAATTCCCAGTTTCGTCTACGAGCTGATAAAAATATTCTCCGCGTTCCCCTAATACAGGTGCAAAAATCAAACTGTTTGATTCTTTAGCTGGATTGTCAAAAGAAACATATAGTTTATCCCCATCCTGTTTTAATAAAGCACCTGGCGTCTGCTTTTCTAAGCTAACCCGGTTAATGGACTTCCCGTTTTTGAATACTAAGGCACCCGCCTTCACATTCGCATCAGACGAGCTCATCTCTCTTTCTAAAATCAAACCATTATCATTATAGAACTGAATCTTTTGCAACGGAATGTTACTTTCCTTCACGGTTGCTAAAATAGACCCGGTTAAAAAGGCCTTTTCTGAACAAGAACTAAATAAGACCGTTGCAAACAATAAAATGGCAAGTTTTTTCATGAGAATGTTAGTTAACGCCTTCGGCTAAAACAAGTACTCGATTATTCAAAACTTCAACAACTCCTCCTTCGATTTGGAAGACCTCTTTATCAGCTGTTAATTCTCCTTTAGCTAAAGTAGAAACGATGGCTGCGTGGTCATTTAAAATTTGGAAGGAACCATTAACGCCAGGCAAAGTCACTACAGATGCTTCTGCAGAGAAAACTTTACGATCCG
>CAILUB010000288.1 GCA_903837305.1 uncultured Cytophagaceae bacterium | reverse complement strand
CTTCAATAACTTAGCGAAAACAATCATTGACAAAGCAGCAGCGTCTCACGCTCCTTCAGCGCATGATTTATTAGCTGAGCCATTAGCAGATGGACGTTCAGTAGAAGGTCACATCATCGAGCTAACAGGTAAAATTGGAGAAAAAATCACATTAGCCGCTTACGAAAACGTATCAGCGGAGAAAGTGGTTTCTTACATTCACTCAAATAACAAAATCGGTGTTTTAGTAGCATTCGAAAACGTTCAAGGAGTAGATGTATCTGAAGTAGGTAAAGATATCGCCATGCAAATCACCGCTATGAAACCTGTCGCTTTAGACAAAGATGGCGTAGATGCAGAAACGATTGAAAGAGAAATCGAAATCGGAAAAGATCAAGCACGTCAAGAAGGTAAGCCTGAGGCGATGCTAGAGAAAATTGCGGTTGGTAAATTAGAGAAGTTCTACAAAGAATCTACTTTATTAAACCAACAATTCGTAAAAGACTCATCGATCACGATTCGTCAACTATTAGAGCAAACACAGAAAGGTTTAACGATTTCATCGTTCAAACGTATCTCTTTGGTTTAATTCCTTGAGAATTTATTGGAAATACCCACCCGAAACGGTGGGTCTTTTTTTTGTTAGAAAAAATCCACTGGAAGCACATTTGGGGTTGATAGAATGCGGGACATTTTCTAACTTGTAGTTGAATTTAATTTCTGAAAATTTCAACGCACGAATGGCATTAATCAGCATCTTAGGTGGAGGAGAAAGTGGTGTAGGAGCCGCTCTATTGGCTAAATCAAAAGGGTTTGATGTATTCTTGTCTGACTCCGGAGTGCTGAAGTCGACCTATCAAGAGACACTTCGTGAAAATCAGATTGAATTCGAGACCGGAACTCACTCATTAGACCGTATTTTAACATCGGACGAGATCATTATCAGCCCCGGTATTCCAGAGAAAACAGATATTGTTAAGGCCATCCAGGCAAAAGGAATTTCTTTAGTTTCAGAAATAGAATTTGCTGCCCGTTATACGAAGGCCAAAATCGTGGCCATCACGGGATCAAATGGGAAAACGACCACTACCCTGCTGACGTATCATTTCTTGAAATCAGCGGGCCTTAAAGTAGGTTTAGCTGGTAATATCGGCCAGAGTTTCGCGAAGCAAGTGATGGAAGATCAGCACGAGGTATATGTGTTAGAAATTTCCAGCTTCCAATTAGATCGCTGCTTCCAATTCAAACCAGATGTAGCCGTATTATTAAATATTACTCCGGATCACCTAGATCGCTACGAATACAAATTTGAAAATTATATTGCCTCTAAGTTTCGGATATTCCAAAATGCGGACGCTAATACAAGTTGCGTATTTTGGGCAGATGACGAAGTGCTAAAGGTAAACTTAGCAAATATTTCAGCAAGTGCGCGTGTAAAAACGGTTAGTTTCAACACAAAAGCAGACGCCTATATTACGGCGGACAAAATTCAATTCGAAGGAACTGAGCTCAATTTAGCGGATGCTCCACTGAAAGGTCCGCATAATGCCATCAACATGGCAGTCGCTATGTTAGCGGCACACGAGGCAGGTGTATCATTTACACAAATGCTACATTCCTTAGCATCCTTCGAAAATGCACCGCATCGTTTAGAACCTTGTGGTGTCTGGGATGGAGTTGAATTCATCAATGATTCCAAAGCAACGAATGTCGATGCGGTTTATTATGCCTTAAATAGCTACAAGCAACCATTGATTTTGATCATGGGAGGAGTGGACAAAGGAAATGAATATGAAGTTTTAGATCCACTAGTGAAGGAAAAAGTCAAAGGGCTCATTTGCTTAGGAACAGATAATGCGAAGTTAGAGACTCATTTTGGCGGCATGGTTCCACAACTTTTTGCAACAGACTCTTTAGAAAACGCTGTAAAAAAAGGAATGGAATGGGCTACCTCTGGTGATGTAGTTTTGCTCTCTCCTGCCTGTGCTAGTTTCGATTTATTTAAAAATTATGAAGATCGAGGAGATCAATTTAAAAGCACTGTTAAACGTTTGATCCATGGATAGTAAAATCAGAGCCTTTTTTCAAGAGCACCTGAAAGGGGATTATAAGATTTGGTTGATCGTATTTATTTTAAATGCGTTTGGATTATTGATTCAGTTCTCTGCGAAGGCGAAGCTGACGATGGATGGACCTTTTGAGCCACTCTCGAGTTTCATTAAAACCTTGGTTATTTTAGGCATTTCGTTCTATTTAATGTCCTATTTCTCTAAATCAAACTATAGCCGGGTGGCTAAGTTTAGCGATTTAGCCTTGTTCTTATCTTGGGGCCTCGTGATGGTCGCCTATGTTTTTGGAGCCACAAAAGGAGGTGCAAACCGCTGGGTTCAGTTAGGCCCTATTTCATTTATGCCCTCGGATATGGTTAAATTATGCCTGATTACGAGCTTAGCAAAAGACTTTTCCTCTAAACAGGCTGACCCGGAATCTTATAACACCGTGATGTTTATTCGCATGCTGTTCAAGATTGGTATTTCTTGCTTTTTGATCATGCTTTCGAACTTTTCGACAAGCGTTTTGATTTTCTTAACAAGTATCATCCTGATGTTCTTTGGGCGAGTTCCTGCAAAACAAATTGTTTTAATTATCACAGCTGTTGCCATCATTGGAATAACGGTGGTTTCCTTAGGAATTGGTCAAAGAGCCCAAACGGTAAAAACCAGGATTGAAAACTATGTCCAACGTATTGGCAAAAATGAAACCAAGGCAAATAAGGCAAAGAACGAGGATTACCAAATCACCCGAAGTCTCTACGCCATTGCGACCGGTGCGATTCATCCCAAAGGGCCAGGAAAAAGCCAGCAGCGGTATATCTTATCCCAGGCAGAATCCGATTTCGTTTATGCCATTATCATTGAAGAATATGGGATTGTCGGAGGGCTCGCTATTCCGCTCTTGTTTCTGATTTTTATGTACCGAGGGGCGAAGGCCATACAGTATAGCAATAAACCGTTTGGAGGCTTATTGTCTGCCGGACTAACCTTCTCCATCGTCTTCCAGGCGTTCATTAATATGCTGGTGGCTGTGGATGCAGGTCCTGTTACAGGCCAACCAATGCCCATGATTTCAGCCGGGGGAACCTCTTTGATATTTACAGCCATTTCTATTGGCTTGATTTTAGCCGTAAGTAAGGATAAAGATCCGGAACCTGCTCAACCCTCTGCCCTTGCCTAATGACTATTAAACGCGTCATCATTTCAGGAGGAGGAACCGGGGGCCATATTTACCCAGCCATTTCGATCGCGAATGCGATGAAGGAAATCGACCCTTCTTTGGAATTCTTATTTGTAGGTGCTGAAGGAAAAATGGAAATGGAGAAAGTACCTAAAGCTGGCTTTCAAATCATCGGTCTTCCCATTGTAGGCATCCAACGAACGCAGGTTTGGAAGAATGTATTCTTCCCTTTCAAGTTATTCATGAGCCTCTGGAAATCCCTTAAAATCATCCAAAATTTCAAGCCAGATGTCGCTGTAGGCGTAGGAGGTTATGCTTCTGGTCCGCTCTTATTAGCTGCGCGGTTTTTAGGTATCCCTTATTACATTCAAGAACAAAATTCCTTTGCCGGAATTACCAATAAGGCATTGGCAGCGAAGGCGGAGCACATATTTGTGGCTTATCCAGGCATGGAGAAATTCTTCCCTGCCCAGAAAATTACGCTCAGTGGAAATCCTGTTCGCAAGGACTTAATCAATGCGGCGGACAAAAAAGCACAGGCAGCAGTACATTTCAGCTTAGATCCTTCGAAAAAAACGATTTTAATCATCGGTGGTAGCCAAGGAGCACGCACGATCAACCAAGGAATCCTAGCTGGCTTAGACCGATTAACAGATGCTGGGGTGCAAGTAATTTGGCAGACTGGTATTGCTTTTGAATCTACAGCCAAGCAAGCTGCTAGTGGACATAAAAATACCTACGTATCTGCTTTTATCTACGAAATGGATCTAGCCTATGCCATGGCCGATTTAGTCATATCCAGAGCCGGAGCATCTTCTGTCTCTGAAATTTGCTTGATCGGCAAAGCGAGTATCCTAGTCCCACTTCCGAGTGCCGCAGAAGATCACCAAACCGAGAATGCGAAAAGCCTCGTTTCACAAAACGCAGCCATTCTTGTGCGTGACGCAGAAGTGAAAGAAAATTTAATCACAGAGGCGTTAACAGCACTTCAATCAGATTTGACTACCCTAGAAAAAAATAGTCTTCGTTTAGCTAAGCCAAACGCAGCCCACGAAATTGCCCAATCCATTTTACACGCATGAAGAAAGAGTTAAGCCTAAGCGATTTAAAACAAGTCTATTTTTTAGGAATAGGTGGAATCGGTATGTCAGCGATCGCGCGCTGGTTCTTGCACAATGGATTTCCGGTAGCAGGTTACGATAAGACAGAGAGTCCCTTGACAAAGAAATTAGCGGAGGAGGGCATGGTAATTCACTATGAAGACGCTATCGATTTAATTCCCGCAGCATGCCTAGAAGATGTGGAGCATAGCTTGTTTATCTATACTCCAGCGATTCCGAAAGATCATGTGGAGATGAATTATTTACTTTCCAAAGGTATCCGCCTCTACAAGCGATCGGAAATTTTAGGTTGGATTACCCAACAGATCCCTACCCTCGCGGTAGCTGGAACCCATGGAAAAACGACGACTTCGTCGCTTTTAACCCATTTGTTAATCAGCGCTAAGAAAAATGTAACTGCATTTTTAGGAGGGATTACAGTGAATTATGGAACTAACTTCATCCCCAACCACTCTAAAGAAAATATCGTGTGTGTGGTCGAGGCAGATGAGTACGACCGATCTTTCCTAACCTTGCATCCACAAGCTGCCGTAGTAACTTCAACAGACGCGGATCACCTAGACATCTATGGAGATGGTGATTCCGTTTTAGAGAGTTTCCAATTGTTTGTGAACCAAATAAAAAAAGACGGATTCTTTATCCAGAAAAAGGGCTTGACTTTGCATTCTGAATTAGGAGATGCCACTTTTGGAATTGATACAGGAGATTTTCAGGCACATAACATCCGCATCGAAAACCACCGCATGATCTTTGATATGCTGTATCCTGGAGGAGAAGTGAAGGACATCCCTATGCGAATTCCGGGATTTCACAACATCGAAAATGCCTTAGCCGCCGCTGCTTTAGCGATGCAAGTAGGTGTAACCGGTGAAGAGATCAAAATAGGCATTGCTTCTTTCCTAGGTGTTAAACGCCGCTTCGAATACCATGTGGAATCAGATGAGCATGTGATGATCGATGATTATGCACACCATCCTACAGAAATAGCGGCTTGTCTAAACTCGGTTAAGGCACTTTACCCGGGAGAAAAAATAACGGCCGTTTTTCAACCTCATTTATTCTCTAGAACGAGAGACTTTATTGATGACTTTGCCAAAAGCTTAGCCATCGCCGATGAAGTTTATTTATTGGATATTTATCCTGCACGCGAATTGCCGATGGAAGGCGTTACATCGGATTGGTTATTAGGCAAAATCGATTTAAAAAATAAACAGGTCATCTCTAAAACGGACTTATTACAAGTGATCGACGCTAAAAAACCGAAATTATTAGTAACGATGGGTGCAGGAGATATCGATCTTCTTTTGAATGATTTAAAATTGAGCTTATCTTAGTATAATTTTTTTAAAATGAAGGCAAACGCGGCGTTAATCAAGCAAGTAATCGGGATGGTAATTCTATTCACCCTGGTGCTATCTGCTGTCGTATTTGCGGAGATCAGTTTTAATGAAGTCGTTTGCAAAGGAGTAGAAATCACACTTGACTCTGAAAACGAAAAAGCCCTTTTAAGCAAGAAAGACATCAAATTAATGGTATCTGAGCAAGGGACGGAGTACTTTTTAGACAAACCTATTACCCAAATCTCCCTGCGTAAAATAGAGGAACGAATTAAACGCATACCCCTGGTGAAATCCTGTGAAGCACACCATGATTTCAGTGGAGTCATCTCTGTTTCGGTAAAAGAGTATAAACCCATCGCTCGAATCGTACGGTCCACCGTAGGAACTTCCCCTTATCCAGATCAATACATATCAGAGGATGGAAAATTCATCGGTACCAGTCCATTATTTACTCCCCGAATTATAGTCACTGGAGGTGCTTACTTCGATGGCAAGCGGGACTTGCAGGACAAGCGAGGAAAAACGTTAATTCCATTTTTTCAATTCATTGAAAATAATGAATTTTGGAAAGCTCAGATCTCTCAAATCATTGTCGCTAAAGACGGTGGAATCGTGTTAATTCCGACCATAGGAACGACAAGAATTGATTTTGGACTACCCATCAATATTGAAAACAAGTTTAAAAAATTGTTCATATTCTATCAAAAAATTATCCCGAATAAAGGCTGGAATAAATACAGCTGGGTGCAGCTGAAATATAAGAATCAGCTTATTTGCGAATAATGACCAAATGTTTTAATTTAATACCCGTTCTACAAAAAAACTATAATGCGTAACGACTTAATTATCGGTTTAGATATTGGTAGCTCTCACGTCAGAGCGATCGCAGGTAAGCAAAACGACCGAGGCCGATTAGAGATTTTAGCCACAGGATCTTCCATAAATAGCAACAATGTGTTGAATGGAGAGATTGTCAACATCAATAAAACAACTGCAGCGATTTCAGAGGCAATGGACCAAATTTCGCACGTCTTAGACGGAAAGAATTCTGAACATTTCTTTGCATCGAACTTGTCAGGATCACACATTAAAGTCCAGCCTTTCAGTCTGTCTAAAATACGTAAAAACGAGAGAGAAGCGGTATCTAACAACGAGGTGATGAGCCTTTTTGAGGAAGCTAAACGTACTTTTGCAGATAAAAACCCCTGTGTTTTACATACCTTACCGATTGGTTTTAAGGTAGGCAATTTGCCAGAAACGTTGGATCCTATCGGACAAATTGGCCAAAAAATTCAAGCCGATTTCGTCTTCATCTCTGCTAATCCAAGCAAGAATGACTTGTTAACGCAATGTTTGAAATCTGCAGAGACAAAGCACTTAAAGAAAGGAAATGTCTATTTCAGTTCTTTAGCGACGGCAAGTTCGGTTTTAAATAAAGAAGAGAAGCAAGAAGGAGTTGTCCTAGTGGATCTAGGAAGTGGAACTACGGAGATCAGTATTTTTCAAAACAACCGTTTAAAGCATGCCACTGTATTAAACTGGGGAGGCGATTTACTAACAGATGATATTCAATCGGGATTAGATATCTCCCGTGATCACGCGGAAACGTTAAAGGTCCGTTTTGGCTCAGCCATTCAAAAAGACATTCCAGTAAGCGAAGTCGTAATGATTCCAGGTATTGCGGGTCGTAAGCCTACACCTGTTTCTGTGAAGAACTTGGCTATTATCATAGAGGAGCGATTGAAAGAATTAGCAGCCATTCTAGTGGCTGAAATTTCAAAACAAACAGATATCAAGAACCTGAAAGCGGGTTTAGTATTAACCGGTGGTGGAGCACAACTTCCGTATATCGATGAACTGTTCCAAAAATTCACGGGTTTGGACGCCCGCATCGGAGATCCGAATGCCACTTCAGCTAACCCAGCCATAGCGACAGAGATCAAAGATCCTTCTTATGCTACAGTAATTGGCTTAGTTCAGGTATATTATGATCAGCAAGAAACGGCTGAAGCTGAAGATGCCCCAATGGCAAGCGCTCCTATAAAAGAGATGGCTAAAGAAACGGGGTATAGTGAATCTAAATCGTCAAAACCTGCGCCGCGTATCGGCGACCTATTCCGCAAAATGGTGGATGTGGTGATGGGTGATGATGAGGGTGGAGACGCCTCGTATTAAGCTAGAATAACTTAGATTCAATCAATTGAATCAATATGTGGATCACTTTGATGTGGATTTCTTGAATGCGATCCGCGTAACCGAAGTGGTCCACTCGTATTTCGTGGCAACCATAGGCAGCTAATTGTCCGCCATCTTTGCCCGTTAATAGAATAACTTCCATTCCTTTCGCTTGAGCGGCTTTCACCGCCTCCATAATATTCGCTGAATTTCCGGAGGTTGAAATGCCTAAAAGGACATCACCTTTGGTTCCTAAGCCTTCGATGAAGCGAGAAAAGATATAATTATATCCAAAGTCATTGCTCACACAGGTAATATGTGATGGATCAGAAATTGCCATCGCTGCTAAAGCTGGGCGATTCTCCCGGTAACGTCCTGATAATTCCTCTGCGAAATGCATCGCATCGCAATGGCTCCCTCCGTTTCCACAAGACAAGATCTTATTCCCCTTTTTCAAGGCATCCACTAATACATCAGCCGCCTTTTCAATGGCTTCTATCTTCGCAGGGTTCGCTAAAAAATCAGCTAAAACTTGTTGAGACTCTTGCAGGGATTGGGTAATCAGATTATTCATAGTGCAAAGATAATTAAAAATCGCCTCCTGCACCGCCTCCGCCGAAGTCTCCTCCGCCAAAGCCGCCGAAATCAAATCCTCCGCCTCCACCACCAGAGCCTCCGCGACCATAATCTCCACCACCTAAGAAGATAGGTGGGAAAAACATTCCGCCTCCGCGAGAACCTGGACCTCCTTTGCCTCCGCGATTACGGACCGCATTAATGATGGCAATGATGAGAAATAACAAGAATATAAGTAAGACGGGAGGAATTCCTTGTTCTCCTTCCCCACTGTCCTCATTCTTAAACTCCCCACTAGCGCGACGCATCATTTCGGTGGTCGCCTCATCTAAGCCCTGGTAATAAGCCCCTAGTTTAAAAGTGGGCTTTAGAGTACGGTTGATAATTCGCTTGCATATAGCATCCGGCAAGACATCTTCAATGCCACGACCTGTCACGATACGCAATTTGCGATCTTGCATAGCTACAAGGATGACTACGCCGTTGTTTTTACCTTTTTGGCCAACACCCCAGCCTTTACCAATATCGATTGCGTAATCGTAAGGATCGCGTCCGTTCGTTGAATTGACTAAAACGATGGCAAACTGAGTAGAAGTAGAGTCTGCATAGCCACGCATTTTCTGCTCGAGTGCATTCTCCTCTTCTGGATTTAATAGCCCTGCTTCATCTAGAATGTAACCATTCGGTTTTGCAGGAATGCCTTCTTGAGCGTAGGCAAAAGAACTAAATAGCAATAAAAGTAGGACGATTTTCCGCATAATGAGATTAGATGCCAAAAGAGATTTCGTTGGACAATTCATTGACATCTCCCTTTTCATAGGGAAAAAAGGCCTTCAAAACTTCTCCCGTGCGCTTTACACCGTGAGCTAGGCCAGCCCCGAATTCATTCTTAATTAAATAGGCACGCATTTCGTCACGAATCGTTTCCCAAAACTCCGCTGGCACTTTCGCATCGATTCCTTTATCCCCAATGATACTAAACTTGCGGTCTTTGATGGCCAGATACACCAAAACCCCATTCTGCAAATCCGTCTTCTGCATACCTAGCTGAAAGAATACCTCCGTCGCCCGATCAATCGGATGGCCGGCGCAATGGCTTTCTACGTGTACACGAATCTCTCCAGACGTCTGTAATTCAGCGTCGTGGATGGCTTGCAAAATCAGGTTTTGGTGCTCTATTGACAACATCCTTATTTCTTCTCGTCAAAATTAACTTCTGGTGCTTTCTCTGAACCAGCTTCCGCTTGGAAGAATCCTTTCTCTGCAAATCCGGAGAAAGAAGCGATTAAGTTATTGGGAAAAGTAACGATTAAGGTATTGTAACCTTGAACAGCCGTGTTGAAATTATCACGCTCTTCTTTGATACGGTTTTCTGTTCCTTCTAATTGCGCTTGCAATTCAGAGAAGTTCTCTGTTGCCTTTAATTGTGGGTAGTTTTCAGCTACCACCATCAAACGCGATAAAGCACCTCCTAAAGAAGATTGAGCCGCTTGGTATTTTTGCAAATTCTCTGGACTTAAATCCTTTGAATCTAATTTCATCTGTGTTGCACTAGCACGTGCTTCGATCACCGCTGTTAACGTTGATTTTTCGAAATTCGCTACGCCTTGTACCGTCTTCACTAAGTTTGGAATCAAATCCGCACGGCGCTGGTACGCACTTTGCACATTAGCCCATTTAGCTTTCACGTCCTGATCTGATGTAGCCATGCTATTACGTGAACCTACACCCCAAAAAATTACGAGAGCAATCACTCCCAAAACAATCCATACTGTCTTATTCATCTTGATAAATTTTAATTGGTTTTAAGCTGAAACAAAAATACTATTTAAATTTTAAAGACCTGATTT
>CAILUB010000287.1 GCA_903837305.1 uncultured Cytophagaceae bacterium | reverse complement strand
GCAGAACCTCCTTGAATCATAAGTGTGATAGATTTAGATAGTTTACAAAAATAGAGCAAAATTTGGTTTTATAGCCTTTAAATCGCTCTTTTTTTAAAAGAGTATCAAAAATAAATCCCTTTACATGCCATTATCCCAAAAACTTTTTGTTTTTTTGTTACGATTTTTCCAATGAAGAATTTAATTTTTTAAAGAATAACCAAAATATATAATTAATCTAAACCTCAAACAATTATGAATCAAACTGTTAATGCCAATCGTTTATTTTTGGCTTCCTGTTTTGCCCTCATCACTACCGCCTTTTCTTTTAGTATTCGGGCAGGTATTCTACCTCAGTTAGGATCTGAATTAGCTTTAACTAACGAGCAACTAGGTCATATCAACCAAATGTGGTTTCTAGGTTTTCCAATCTCCATGATTTTAGGAGGTATATTTTATACATCTGTTGGACCTAAGTTGATCATGCAAATTGCCTTGGTAGCACACGCTGCAGGTATTTTATTAACTATTTATGCAGTAGACTACAACACGTTATTGATCTCTACTCTTTTGATTGGGTTAGGAAATGGTTGTACGGAAGCGGCTTGTAATCCAATGATTGCTGATGCCTATACGGGTAACGAGATGAGCAGTAAGCTGAATCGTTTTCACATGTGGTTCCCAGGTGGAATTGTGGTAGGTTCTTTACTCTCCAAGTTCATGACGGATGCGGCAATGGCTTGGCAAACACAAGTTTGGGTCATTATTATACCAACAGTTATTTACGCGGTCTTGTTCTCTGGTCAAGCTTTTCCTAAGCCAAAAGCAGATGCAAGTTCGACGCTGGATAGCTTTAAAGCGATGCTAAATCCATTGTATTTATTTATGGCGGCTTGTATGGCATTAACAGCTATCTCGGAATTTGGCCCTCAACAATGGGTAGGTCCTATTTTAGCGAAAGCGGGTGCTAGCCCAATGTTAATTTTAGCTTTGGTGACAGGATTAATGGCCGTGGGTCGTTATTTCGCAGGTTCTATTATTGCTAAAATCAATACAGTGGGTGTTTTATTAGCGTCTGCCGTTTTTGCGTTAGCCGGATTATATATGATGAGTACGATGTCAGGAACTACCTTGTACTTCGCAGCGTTTATTTACGCGTTAGGTATTTGTTATTTCTGGCCAAACATGTTAGGTTATGTGGCTGAGGCAATGCCTAAAACAGGTGCCTTAGGTCTGTCTATTATGGGTGGAATTGGTATGTTTTCGTCTTCTATGTTCCAGCCAATTATCGGAGGATGGATCGATAAAAACAAAGTGGCGGCAGTAAGCAGTGGATTAACGGGCGATGTGGCTGATTTAGCGGCTGGCCAAGCAACGCTTTCTAACATGCTTTTATTTCCAGGTATCTTGATCGTGGCTTTTGCGGGTCTTTATTTCTTCGGAAAGAAAGCATCTCACGCTTAGTCTAGAATTTTATTTAATTTAGGGGGCTCGAAAGGCCCCCTTTTTTTATGCGTTATCTGATTTTATTCTCTTTCTTGGTTTTTGCTTGCAAGCCTAATTGGCGGATTGATCCTGCCAAAGTGAAGGAGGAATTGCAAGCCCAGGCAGCTCAAAATAGGGAGCGCAAGGTAAAGGTAGAAACCCGTTTAGGGGACTTTGAACTCGAATTAGATGATCGAACGCCTTTGCACTCGGTGAACTTTATTCGCTTAGTGAAGATGGGTTATTTTGAAGATCGCTACTTCTACCGGAATGTGTATGAGATAGGTATTCAAGGTGGAGGGGAGTATTTTGATCGCTTAAATTACTTAGTGCCAGCAGAATATTTGGACGAGCTTCGTCCCGTTCGAGGAACCATTGCCATGGCGAGATATGATGAAGGAAATCCCCTACAATCCTCCTCTCCCACAGAGTTTTTTATCGTGACTGATACCGAACAGGCGAGTCGCTTTTACCGTAAATACGTAGTTTTTGGTAAAGTAACCAAGGGAATGGCCGTAGTAGATTCCATCAAGAAAGAGCGTTCTTTTGACGAAAAGCCGGTT
>CAILUB010000286.1 GCA_903837305.1 uncultured Cytophagaceae bacterium | reverse complement strand
TGAATCTACGTAAGGATAGTAGATGAACGCTTTTTGAGCTGCTGGTAAATGAGAAAATCCTGTATTGTGAGGCGAGGTGTTGATAGGCGCTTTGGGATTAAACGTAGCCCACGTACTATCATTCGCAAAATCACGCTGGTTGTATGGACGGTTATCCGCTACAAACAATGGCCACCCAAAATAACCTGCCTGACGCGCTTGATTCACTTCATCATGACCACGAGGACCATATTTCTTCGAATCCTCTCCCGCATCCGGACCTACTTCACCCCAATACAAGAAACCTGTACGCTTATCCACCGAAATACGGTAAGGATTACGGTTACCCATCACATAGATTTCTGGCTTAGCATGGTAGATACCTGCCGGATACAAATTGCCTTCTGGGATTGTATATCCACCTTCTGGAGTGGGCTTGATACGCAAAATCTTTCCTCTCAAATCATTCGTATTTGAAGAGGAAGCACGTGCATCCCAACCTGAACGTCCTGGACGATTATCCATAGGTCCATAACCGTTCGAATCAAATGGATTCGTGTCATCCCCAGTAGATAAGAACAAGTTACCTGATTTATCCCAAGCGATGGAACCCCCTGTATGGCAACATCCGTCACGCTTTACTGGTACGCGTAAAATAACCTTTTCTGAACTCATAATTAAGGTATCATTCACATCATCATACGTAAAACGAGATAAGTGTTGCGCCGTATCTGCTTTCCCCGTTTGAGGAGAATAGAATAGGTACATCCAGTGATTCTTGTTATAATCTGGGTCAATATTAACCCCCATTAAGCCATATTCGAATTTAGAGAATACGTCCAAATCTGCTACGACTTTCGTCTTCCCCTTCTTAGGATCGTACATTTTCAATTTACCCTTACGCTCTCCAAAAAACACCTTTCCGGCATCCGTCACAGCTAATTCCGTAGGCTCATCCAAATTGCGATCTAAAACTACTTTGTTAAAACGATTCTCCTCAGGAGGCAATTCTGAACGTAATTTCTTCGTGTAATCTTGCGGGCGTCCTGAAGCTAACCATTGCAAAGCACCCCAAATGTGTTGTACCACAAGAGGCTCTTCGAATGACTCATGTGTGTGTCCCCAATTCGTATAAAAAGCACGGCCTCCATCGTATTCGTGGTACCAAGCCATCGGGTGAAAATCACCCATTTTACCATCCTTGTATGACTTTTCATCAAGTGTGATTAAAACTTTAACATCTTTATTGAAGTTCTTCGTATCGTAAAATTCGTCCGTACGATCGAAAGTTTCTGGCATGTGCGCCGTTGAAATGTGTGTGCGATCTACCGCGGTGAATTTCCCTTTTTGGACATTCGGATTACCCGGGTGAGAGGCAAATTGACCACCGGCTAACTTCGTATACCAAGCCCAGTCGTATTCTGTATCTGTGGCTGCGTGAATACCAAAATAGGCCCCGCCAGCCTGGATATAACGCTCAAAAGCGATTTGTTGAGCATCATTCAATACGTTCATCGTCGTATTTAAAAATACAATTATGCGGTATTGTTTTAAATTCTTTTCCGTGAAATTAGCCGCATTCTCAGTCGTATCGACAGAAAATCCTTTTTCTTTTGCCATCTTAAATAAGGCAATTTGACCCGGCTTAATAGAGGAATGGCGATAGCCTTTTGTTGCAGAATAAACTAAAATTTTCTTTCCTGTTAAAGGATTTGCTGCCTGTGCAAAAACGGAAAGAGTGGAAACAAAAAGAGCAATGATAAGAGTGATTCGGAGAATTCCGAACGAAGTATTTTTCATAATGACTATAAATAGGTTTGGGACAAAGTTAGGTCAAAACAGAAATTTTCGGCTACATTTAAGAAAAAATTTCTCAAATCAAGCTATGAAAAAATATATCGCAACTCTGGCACTCGTTTTCACCTCGTTTTTCGCCTTTTCTCAAGTCTCTTGTTGCTTCGTTAAAAAAGACGGAATGCAGCTTTTGGCCTCCAATAAAACCTTTATTAAATCACATGCACTTCCGAAGCCTTACCACCACATTAGCAAAGCAGGTGGAGTGATGGTCGAATTTAAGACACCGGATGATCAGATGGCTAAAGGCTTTTACATTCCTGCTGACAAACCGACCGAATATACCCTCCTTGTATTCCAAGAATGGTGGGGCCTAAATGACCACATCAAAAGAGAGGCAGAGCATTTCTACAGTACTTTAGGCAACGTAAACGTCCTAGCGGTGGATATGTATGATGGAAAAGTGGCTACAACCCGCGAGGATGCTGCAAAGTATATGGGCGGTGCTAGTCCAGCACGTTTAGAAGCTATTATCAAAGGGGCCATTGCGTTTGCGGGCCCTAAAGCGAAAATAGCGACAGTGGGTTGGTGTTTTGGCGGATCTTTATCCTTAAAAGCATCCATTTTAGCAGGCAAGCAAGCGGCTGCTTGCGTGATGTACTACGGAATGCCAGTGAAGGAAGTAGAGCAATTGAAATTATTACAAACAGATGTTTTGGGGCTATTTGCTGGAAAAGAGCAATTTATAAACCCGACGGTAGTAAAGGAATTTGAGGCGAATATGAAGACGGCAGGCAAAGGAATCCAAACAAAAATATTCGATGCGCAACACGCCTTTGCGAATCCTTCAAACCCAGCCTATGATAAAGTAGCTACGGAAGAGGCTTGGGGATTAGCGATAAATTACTTTAAAGCACGTTTAAAATAATGCGTTATCTACTTTTACTTCTTTGTATTGCCATACTCGCAGGCTCCTGTGCAAGTCAACGCCAGCCCAAGCTTTACAAGAAAAAATGGTCCTTATTTAAGAAAAAAGACTGCGACTGCCCTAACCTTAAATAAGCGGGTTTAGAGCAGACGCAGCTGGTGAACCTGGAGCTAGACCTTGTAGCCAACGCTGGCGGTCAGCTTCTTGATTAGGGTTTAATGGCTCGGTAACGTGTGCATCTGCGTCCATGTAGATAATCGTCATCACCTCCCGCATTTTAGTTGATTCATTACCTGGTGCATTGTGTAGCGTCCAACCCAGGTGGAAGGTGGCATCGCCGGCTTTCATGGATTTTTGAGCCACAATTTCATATCCTTGTTTTGAAACGTAGTCGCCGATTAAGGCTTCTGATTGATCCGAAATTTCAATCTTAGGCAAGTCAGCTCCTGCTGATTTAGAGGCAAAAGTCAACATGCCCATCCCTTCCTCAATATCCACCAATGGCATCCACATCGTCACGGTTTTTGGTGTATCCAAAGGCCAATAAGATTGATCTTGATGCCAAGGTGTATGCCCTCCACCTGGCTCTTTAAATAAAGCTTGGTCGTGGTATAGTCGAACATTTTTAACTCCTAGTAATTGTGCAGCCACACCCGCAAAGCGCTTCGCCAAAGTAAATTCCTTCACCGTTTCTGATGTTTCCCACAAATTCATCATTTGTAAAAAAGCTTTCCCATAGGTATCACGCTCTTCCATCGGCTTTTGTTGCGCACGAAAATCGGCAGCCCAATCTATAATCGCTTGTCGATAGGGTTGTAATTCAGCCGATGTAATTAAACCTGGTAAATAAATGTGGCCGTTGGTAGCAAAATAAGAACGATCCTCGGCGGATACGGAATAGGGGTGTTGTAACATCTTTTTAATGGAATTAAATTTTGACAAAGTTTTCTAAAATAATTTCGACAGGCTACCATTATTTTGACCAAAAAAGATGCAATTTTACCTCATTCCGATTTTCAGCAACCAAATAGGCTAAAATTAAATGAGAGCACAGCGCGAACACCTTACCTCTGGATTTCAAATCAAACTAGTAAAACAGGCACGGTTTGATGCCCCTTATCACTTTCATCCAGAGCTAGAATTAACATTAATCATCGCAGGGGAAGGAAAACGATTTATCGGCAATCAAATTGCTGACTTCAGACCTGGTGATCTTGTTCTTCTAGGGGGTAACCTACCTCATTGCTGGCAAAATCACCGAAAAGATTGGTTGCAAGAAGAGGTCGAAACGGATGGCGCCCAAGCTTTGGTGATTCATTTTCGCCGTGATTTTTTAGGTGAAGATTTTCTTTCGAATGAGGCTTGTCTAGGGTTGAAAAACCTGATGGAAAAAGCCAAAACAGGATTTTCCATTGTAGGGCCTACACAAGATCGCATAGCCAGAGATATGTTAGCGTTAGTAGACATGCCTCCGTTCCCACAATTAATCTCCTTCTTGCAGATTTTACATACCATCGGAATTTCAACGGCGGATGTACAACCCATCGAAACTGCGGAAGGCAATTATGCCATTGCAGAGGGAGATTTAGAGCGAATTAACCGAGTATATGCGTATGTTATCGCTAATTACACTCAAGAAGTGCACTTAGACGAGGTGGCTCACCTAGCTAATATGACAGAGACTGCTTTTTGCCGCTACTTTAAGAAGGTGACGAATAAAACGTTTGTGGAATTAGTGACTGAGTTTCGGGTAAAGCACGCGTGTACTTTATTGCGAACGACAAATAAACCGATGATAGAAGTGTGTTTTGAGAGTGGTTTTGGCAATCTATCCCATTTCAATAAACAGTTCAAAGCCTGGATGAAAACGCCCCCTCTTCAATACCGCAAAATGGTCAAAGAATGGCACTAAGCCTTTTTCTTTTCTGGAAGCAAAACGCTCAATAAGATACTAATTGTTAAGATTCCAATAATAACTCCTAAAGACGAAAGCGTACCAAAACCCCATTCCTCCAGCTTCGAATGCGCTAACATCTTGCCTCCCACAAAGCTTAATAATACGCCTAAACCCATAGGCAAGAAGCGAAACAAGCCCATTAAGCTAGATAAGAAGAAAAACAAAGAACGAAGGCCCATCACGGCAAATACGTTCGAAAAGAAGACGATATAGGGATCTTTCGAGATAGAGAAGATCGCTGGAATCGAATCCACAGCGAAAAGAATATCGGTAAATGAAATAACCACCACGACGATAAAAATAGGGGTGATAAAAATTTTACGCGTATTCTTCATTCGTACGAAAAAGTGCCCAATGACATTTCGTTTATATACATTGAAAAATCGAGATAATAAGCGGACAACGGGGTGATTCGCCGTGTCAATTTCCTCTTCCTCGTGTTTCGAAAATAAAATCTTCACCCCGGTGTAGACCAGAAATGCCCCAAAAACGTAAATGATCCAATCGAATTTCTGCAGCAAGGCAGCCCCTAAAAAGATGAATATCAATCGCAAAATAATGGCTCCCAAGATCCCCCAAACGAGGATTTTCTTGTAATAGCGTTTTTGGACCCCAAAAGAATTAAAGATCAAAATAAAGACGAATACATTATCCGCCGATAAGGAATACTCTACTAGATAGCCCGTAATAAACTCTAACGAAAGATTGTTCTGAAAAATAGCCAAAGCTTCTAGGTAAGAACCAGTCCCTAAATCAATGTGTGAAGCATAGGCCTGCTGCACCGCTTTCAAGCTTTGCATATCCGTAATGCCATGTACCATTCCGCCATTATAGCCAAGGAAAATGTAAAATACAATCGCTAACAAAACCCACATTCCCGTCCAGAAACCTGCTTCTCTAAAGGTCACTTCTTCGGCAGTCTCTTTCTTAAACACCCCCAAATCGATTAGCATCACTGCCATCACACCCACTGAAAAAAGAAGAAAAAATAGCGTTTCGCTCATAAATATTTAATTTTACACTTTGGCCGCACAAAGGTCGCAAAAATAGCTCAGAAAATTTATGTACGAAGGCAAAAAGGTCATTGTCGTTATGCCCGCTTACAAGGCAGCGCTAACCCTGGAAAAAACATACCATGAAATACCCCACGATTGGGTAGACGAGGTAATTTTAGTGGATGACCATAGCCCTGACAATACCGTTGAAGTAGCAAAAGCGGTAGGCATTAAGCACGTCATTAGACACGATAAAAATCTGGGTTATGGGGGAAATCAAAAGACCTGCTATACGAAAGCTTTAGAATTAGGCGGCGACATCGTGATCATGTTGCACCCAGATTACCAATATACTCCTATGTTATTGAAAGCCATGATTTCCATCATTGGAAATGGCTTGTATCCCGTCGTTTTTGCTTCTCGCATCTTAGGAAAAGGCGCATTAAAGGGCGGGATGCCGATTTACAAATACATCGCAAATCGCTTGTTGACCTTGTTTCAGAATATCATGATCGACCAAAAGCTCTCCGAATACCACACCGGTTACCGGGCGTTTTCGAAAGAGGCCTTGGAGGCC
>CAILUB010000285.1 GCA_903837305.1 uncultured Cytophagaceae bacterium | reverse complement strand
GATTTTTCGTAATAATTGGTGTGCCCCTAAATGAATGAGCTCCATCGCGACCTCTTTACCCAGGATAGCTGGATCTGAGCCTGTCGCCGAATGGTAGATGTTTTCTACCCCATCCAAGCTAAGAACGCCGGCATGCAAAGTTAATTGATCGTCTTTAACGACCGCGTGCCCATACACGGGTACGCTGCATCCACCTTCTAGATGTGCAAGTAGGTGACGTTCTGCTAACAAGGCAGCCTCTGTGGTAGGATGATTGCAAGCTTTGCGTACTAAAGCTTTAATGCTGGGGTCTAAAGAAACGGCACATTGAATCGCCACCGAACCCTGACCTACTGCCGGCACAAATTGATCCAAACTCAGGTGTTGTGTGATATACGATTCCATTTCCATTCGATGGACTCCGGCGTATGCCAAAAGCATCGCATCGCAATCCCCGTTTTTTAATTTCTCCAAACGTGTCTGCAGATTGCCTCGCATTTCTACTGCCGTATGCTGTGGGTAGAAATGGCTCAAGAAGGCGCGTCTGCGCGTGGAAGAAGTGCCTATGCGCAAAGGTTCGCTTGAGGCTAAGGTTTTTGCTGGATCTAGGCTTAAAACGACATCCTGGGCCGCCTCGCGCTCCGTGAAGGCGATTAATTCCAGTTCTGCTGGTAGATGCGAAGGCAAATCCTTCGCGGAATGCTGTGCGATATCGATTTCGCCCGCACAAAGCATCGCCTCTAATTCTTCTGTAAATACTCCCTTTGATCCGATTTTAGACAAGGAGCGATCCAAAATCTGATCCCCCTTCGTCGTAATCGACACGATCTCATAACCTACACCCTGCGTAGCGAGCAAGGCACCCACGTGGTGTGCCTGCCAAAGCGCCAAGGCCGAATTCCGTGTACCGATGCGTATCGTTTTCATATTAGGAGTTTTTCGCGTGGAAAACGCGTAATAAATGCAGAGATAAGTCTAGGTGTACCATTTTGGCTCTGGCATTGCGTTCTAAATGGTAGTGCACTTCGGATATTTTTTCGGTCATCGCCGCAATCTTATCCGTACTCAAGGTCTTGGAGAAATTATCCACAAAGGCCTTTTCTTTTTCTAATGACTTGATCAGGCTGCTCGCATCCGAAATTTGGTACAAACATTGCCTGAAAATATGGAGGCTGTAACTTAAAATACCCTTCTGGTTTTCCTTGGCTAAACCGTCGAATTGGTCCGCTAATTGTACTAATTTGGATAGATTACGGGCATAAATGGCGCGCATCCACTCGGCAAACCAGGTAGTTGTACTCAGATTATCTGAATTCGATTTCTCCAAAGCCTCGGAGATATTACCCTCGCAATTCACGGCGATTTGATGCGCTTTGTCGGCGTCAATTTCCACTTTTTGGACTAAGTAATCAGCTAAATCTTCTACATCTACAGCGCCTACACTGACACGCTGAGTTCTAGAGATGATTGTCGTCAATAATTTGTCTGGTTCCGCGCAAACTAAGATGAATAAGGTCGAACTAGGCGGCTCCTCCAGGGTCTTCAATAAGGCATTTCCAGCTGAGGCATTTAGTGTTTCTGGGTTCCAAAGCATCACCACCTTAAATGGTGCCTCAAACGGTTTTAAGCTAATCTTTTGTACTAATTTCCGAGTCTCCTCCACCGGAATATTACCCTGGCGATTCCCTTCAGCGCCCATGTAACCCAGCCATTCGGGCAGGGTTCTAAAGTAGGATTCTTGAATAAATTTTCGCCAATCAGGTAAGAAGGCATCCGATTCCGCATCCTTGATTTTCTTCGTGATGACGGTCGGGTATACATACACTAAATCAGGGTGAACGCCGCGTTGCAATTTCTGGCAACTGGGACAAACGCCACAAGAATCGGTATCTGTTCTATTCGTGCAAAATAAGTAGGTAACAAAAGCATGCGCCATCGCCAGCTGAGCTCCTCCGGTAGGACCCACGAATAATTGTGCGTGTGCGATGTGTTGATTTTGCACCGCAAGCGACAAAGTTTTCTTGGTTTTATTCAGACCTGGAATGTCTTGAAATCGCATGAATAGGGCTTTTTTTAAAGAAAGAACTAATTTCGGAAAGATGTGTCCGCTTTCCAAATTTCTTCCATGCTTTGGCGTAGATTTTCGGGGATTTCCTGATTTTTCAATTGTATCCAAGCACAAGCAGCTGCAAAGGCTTTTTCGAAATCAAATGGCTTCATCGCTGGATATTCTCCAAAACTAAAAGAGGGTATGTATCTCGGCGGAAAACCGATGCTGGAAAGATTGCAGTGACTCCCGATAATGGTCCCCGTATTCAGATTCGTTCCTACGCCGGTGGTGACAAAGTCTCCGATGATTTGGCCTAGAGACTTCATACCGGTATTTCGTGGCCCCTTTAACGCATAATCGTACAGGGAAACAGTTCGGACATCATTTCGCAGGTTAGAGCCGTTCGTCAGCGCCCCTAAATTCGAAAAGGATCCCACGATCGAATTGCCTACATAACCCTCATGTGCCTTATTGCTGAATGGGAAGAAGATGCAGTGGTTGATTTCGCCGCCTACCTTGCAGCCTGGGCCAATCGTAGTGTTCGGGCGAATCTTCGCCCCAATGTTCGTTGTTGCGCCTGTTAGAAGCGCCGCAGGGCCCTGAATCAGCGTTCCTATTTGTATGTTTACGTCTTCGCCTATGTAAATGGGTCCTTTGCTGGCATCTAAAATGCTGGCTTGCACCTGTGCGGAGGGATGAATGTAGATTTGCTTAGCGTCGATCAACGTATTGTTACCCGGAGCTGGATTATTTCCCTTGATTTCAGCCCTTAAAAACTCGCCTTGGTAGGTCAGTAAATCTTCTGGATGCTGGAGGAAAGGGAGATGTTGTTCAATGCGATGGATGCCTTGTCCTCTTTGGGCCAAAACCAGACCTTCATATACATACGAACTATCTGCCGGGAGCTGGTCTAAAAGTTGAAAAGTAGAAGGCAACGGTAGGATAGCGCTGAGTACCTGAATGTCCGCCTGATCAGCGTTTGAAATACGTGTAGGCCACTTGCTTTCCAGGGTACTCGTACCTAACCATAATTCAGCGACTTTTCGGTGCTGAGTGAGCGGTTGTAGAGCGGCCTTTAGAGCCTGGTCCTCGAATAAATGAACAGAAAGCTGCATAGGACAAATCTAGGATAAAAAAAGCCTTCCCCCAAAAGATGGAAGAAGGCTTTTCGTATAGGCGGTAGGAAAATTACTTCGCGTAACGCTTGTTGAATTTGTCCACACGTCCTGTTGTATCTAACAATACGTT
>CAILUB010000284.1 GCA_903837305.1 uncultured Cytophagaceae bacterium | reverse complement strand
TAAAGGTCATTTTTGGGGTAAAAAAAAGATGCATCTAAATGAGATTCATTCGGATGCATCTTTGATTTTTCGGGTTAATTAACGGTTATAACTTTCGTTTTGCGCGCCTAATAAACCATCGATATCTTTCTCTTTTGCAATTTCAGCTTCTTCCTCAGGAAGGTTAGAGCTTTTTGTTGCAGAGAATGGTACGTTTTGTGGAATGAAATCTTGCTCAGCACCTGGCTTAGAATAATCATATGGCCAACGGTAAACAGCTGGAATTTCGCCTACCCAGTTTCCGTGTTCTGGATTAATCGGTGTAGTCCACTCTAATGTATTGGAGTTCCACGGATTTTGTGGCGCTATTTTCCCTTTGAAGATCGAGTAGAAGAAGTTCCAAGCAAAGATCGCTTGTGCAGAGAACGTAATGATCGCTGCAATCGAGATAAATGCGTTCATATCTGTAAAGGCCGCTGCACCATCATTTCCTACCGCTGTAAACGAGTAGTAACGGCGAGGGAAACCTGCGATACCGATGTAGTGCATTGGGAAGAATACCATGTAAACACCCACGAATGTGAACCAGAAGTGAATGTATCCTAAAGTCTTATTCATCATGCGACCAAACATCTTAGGGAACCAGTGGTAAACACCCGCCATCAATCCGAAGAAAGAAGCCGCACCCATTACCAAGTGGAAGTGAGCTACTACGAAATACGTATCGTGTAAGTTGATATCTAAAGCAGAGTTACCTAAGATGATACCAGTTACCCCACCCGAGATGAATAGGGATACAAGACCGATCGAGAACAACATCGCTGGAGTAAAGATCAAATTACCTTTCCAAAGTGTGGTAATGTAGTTAAACGCCTTCACCGCAGATGGTACCGCAATGATTAGGGTTAAGAACATAAATACCGAACCTAAGAATGGATTCATACCTGTTACGAACATATGGTGAGCCCATACAATGAACGCAAGCACAGTAATACCCATCATCGAACCAATCATCGCACGGTATCCGAAGATAGGCTTACGTGAGTTAGTTGCAATGATCTCAGAAGTCATACCTAAAGCTGGAAGCAATACAATATATACCTCTGGGTGTCCTAGGAACCAGAATAAATGCTGATATAAAATGGCAGATCCACCTACATTGGGTAAAGCTTGACCTTGGATATAAATCTCAGATAAGTAGAATGATGTTCCGAACGAACGGTCAAAGATCAATAATAAAGCAGCTGATAACAATACTGGGAATGATAACAAACCTAACACAGCTGTGAAGAAGAATGACCAAATAGTCAACGGCATCTTCGTGAAAGTCATACCACGTGTACGTAAGTTAATTACGGTACAGATGTAGTTAATACCACCCATTAAGGATGATATGATAAAGAAAGTCATGGATGTTAACCATAGGGTCATTCCTAATCCAGAACCCGGCATTGCTTGTGGCAAGGCAGATAAAGGAGGGTAAATTACCCAACCACCTGATGCAGGTCCAGTTTCAATGAACAACGAAGAGAACATGATCATCGATGACAAGAAGAAGAACCAATAGGATAACATGTTAATGAATCCAGAGGCCATATCTCGTGCTCCAATTTGTAATGGAATCAAGAAGTTAGAGAAGGTTCCAGAAAGACCCGCTGTCAATACAAAGAATACCATGATGGTACCGTGCATCGTTACAAGGGCTAAATAAAACTCTTTATCTAGTTTTCCACCCTCATCGATCCATCCACCTAAGATAGGACGTAACCAATCTAATTGCATGTCAGGGAAACCTAATTGCAAACGGAAGATGATCGAGAACGATCCC
>CAILUB010000283.1 GCA_903837305.1 uncultured Cytophagaceae bacterium | reverse complement strand
CCTCCGTCATGTTGAACGAATGCATCGATGGTTTACATATCGATCCAGCGGGTACGTATGTGGATGTGACCTTTGGAGGAGGAGGACATTCTAAAGCTATTCTAGCTAAACTAGGACCAGAAGGAAGATTGTTCTCCTTTGATCAAGATCCAGATGCGTGGGAACAGGCTGAAAAAATCGATGATGAGCGTTTAACGTTAATTACGGCAAATTTTCGCCACTTAGAGAAATATTTGCGCTTGCAACGCGTGAAACAGGTAGATGGTATTTTAGCGGATTTTGGAGTATCCTCCTTTCAATTAGATGCACCTGAAAGAGGCTTTTCGATTCGTTTTGATGGCCCTTTGGACATGCGGATGGGACCCTCGGCGTCTATGACTGCTGCGGAATTATTGAACAGCTATTCTGCTGACGAATTACAACGCATTTTAGGCATGTATGGGGAAGTGAAAAATGCCCGAACTTTGGCCCAAGCTATTATACAAGCCCGTACAAGAAAAGCCCTAGAGACCACGCAGGAATTTAAAGAAATTTTGAATAAATTAGCTCCTAAACACCGGGAGTTTAAATACTTCGCTCAGGTCTTTCAGGCGATTCGAATTGAAGTGAATCAAGAGCTAGCCGTCATCGAAGAATTTTTAGCACAAGCCCCAACCGTTTTGAAACCAGAAGGTAGATTAGTCATCATGTCGTTTCACTCGTTAGAGGATCGTTTGGTGAAGAATTTTATCAAAGCAGGGAATGTGCAAGGGAAAGAGGATAAGGATTTATTCGGGGTGGTACACCGCCCCTTGGAGTCTGTGATTCGCAAACCAATCACCGCCTCGGAAGAAGAATTGAAATTAAACCCGCGCTCTAGAAGCGCTAAATTAAGAATAGCGTCTAAATTATAATATGGCAACACCGATCGAACCAAATCAGGAAGGGGCTAAGCGAATTTCATCACCTAAAAAGGAGGGGATCTTTGATTCCATCTTCAATATCGATTATTTCACGGGTGGTGAGCTGCCGGTCATGTGGGTGAAAAGAATTGCTTTCGTAGCCTTTTTGACCCTCGTTAATATCTATTATTCGATGTTAGCGGATGGAAAACTACATCAAATACAGAAGGAGAAAAGTGCATTAGAAGAGGATCGGGCAGATTATACAACGCAAAAAGCGGAGTATATGAAAGTAAGTAAGCAAAGTAATTTGGAAGAAACCTTAAGGCGCTACCAGATAGGTGTAAGCACGATTCCTCCTACCAAAATCATCATTAAAGTAGACAAAGATTAGTAATGGCTAAAGAGAAAAGACCTAATATTCGGGGCTTAATTACAAGACGTTTTTACACGTTTTTTATTATCATTTTGGCTGTTTTCTTGTACCTACTTTTCAGTTTGTACAAGGTGGTCGTTTTAAAAGGACCTAGATTTCGCTCGGAGGCAATGGCTACCTATGTTAAGAAGCGAAAGATCGAGGCGACGCGAGGTAACATCTATTCAGATGACGGAAGTTTATTGTCTACTACTTTGCCTAAATACCGTTTAGGGATGGATCCCTCTGTATTGACAGGGAATACGAAAGCTGATGAGTTTTACAAGCAGCACATTGATGGCCTAGCTGCGGCGCTTTCTAATTTCTTTAAAGATCGCACAGCAGATGAATACAAGGAGAAAATTGCGGCAGCTAGACGCAGTGGTCGAACTTATTTGCTGTTGAATAATCGCCTATTGGATTACCAAGAAAAGAAGAAGGTATTGAGTTTCCCTTTGTTTAAGGATGCAAAAACATCGAATCAATCGGGGGTTGTTTTTGATAAGATTAATGTGCGTTACGCCCCCTTTGGCCAAATGGCTTATCGTACCGTCGGATATCTAAAAGACTTGCGTGATAAGGGCCGCGTGGGAATTGAAAATAGTTTTGACAAGGAATTACGTGGTGAGTTTGGTGAGGGGATGTATGAGAAAATGGATAATAACACCTGGCGTCCAGAGCCTGGCGATGAGCCTAAGCTGCCGGTAGCTGGGGTAGACTTACACTCTACTTTGGATATTAATATCCAAGAGATAGTGGAATCTGCCTTGTTAAATGGGATGAAAATCTTTAAGGGGAATTATGCGGTGGCGATTGTGATGGAGACCAAGACTGGTAAAATCAAGGCTTTATCGAATATTGCGGCGAATCCCCTTTCGCCCACCGGATATTCTGAAACCTATAATTATGCGTTATTGGAGGCACGCGATCCCGGATCGGTATTTAAGTTACCATCGATTATGGCGGTTTTGGAAGAAAAAGAGTATGCTTTAACCAAGATGGTAAATACCGGTGATGGGAAGTTTCGTCTGTATAATGGTGTGATGTCGGATTCACATCCGCTCGGAACCATTTCCTTAGAGCAAGTGATCACAAGCTCTTCTAATGTGGGTACGATGAAATTAGTGCAAGAGGCTTTTGGAACTTCTAATAACGAGAAGTTTTACAATTACTTGAAAAAATATCACCTGATTGAATCGTTAGACTTTCAATTAAAACCAAGTAGAAAACCTGTTTTTCCTGTACCCTCTAAATGGGATGGATTGCAACTTCTTTGGTCTTCTGTAGGTTATTCGACGCAGTATACACCCTTACAAATTCTAGCCTTTTATAATGCGATTGCGAATAATGGCTACTGGATACAGCCTTTGATCGTTAGTAAGGCGACGCGTGGAGATGAGGTCGTGGTGGATTATACGGCCTCTCAAGTGCGTGACTCGAAGCCTTTGTGTTCGCCAGAGACCTTACAAAAATTAAGAATTATGTTGGAGGGTGTTGTGACGAAAGGAACGGCTAACAATATCAAGGGTTCTGTCTACGGTATTGCCGGAAAAACAGGAACTGCCCAACGAACTGTGACCGGGGCGAAAGGCTATCGAAAAGGAAATTATTACACGACTTTTGCGGGCTATTTCCCAGTTAAGAATCCTAAATATACGATGATTATCGCCGTGGACGAGCCTAAGGGTAGTGCAGAAGGCACCTATGCGCGTCAGGTTACTGCGCCGGTATTTAAGGAAATTTCGGATCGCATCTATTTGCGTGACATGAAGTTGCAACAAACATTACGAGGCTATTTGCCAGATTCATTGAATAAAAACAAATTAGCACATACCCTTCATCCAGCTGATCAAAACATCTTATTTTCTAGATTAGGCTTACCTAAAGTGGAAGAAAATGGACAGTGGTTGAATTTTAATTTGGAGAAGAAAACGGTGAAAAATCAGGCGCTTACCATGACCCCTAAAACAGTGCCGAACGTGGTAGGTATGAATTTGCGGGATGCCTTGTTTGCGTTAGAAAACAAAGGTTTGAAGGTTCGGGCGAATGGTTTTGGGACCGTAACGAATCAATCCATTCCTGCCGGCTCAGCTGCCGCAAAAAACAGTTTAGTCTTTATTCAACTGCATTAAGATGGCACAAATCACCTTATTTCCAGGAATTGAAATTCAACAGTTGTGCTTTGACTCCCGTAAGGCAGTGGCAGGTTCCGTATTTTTTGCCATTCCTGGAACGCAGGTGGATGGTCATTCCTTTCTGGCTCAAGTATACGATCAAGGATGCAAACATTGGGTGGTGGAAAAAACACAAGCAGATCTACCAGCGGATGTAATTTGTGTGCAAGTGGCTGATTCGAATCAAGCGTTAGCGGAGGCTGCGGCTGAATTTTTTGGTCATCCTTCGAAGAAATTAAAATTAGTAGGGATTACAGGGACAAACGGAAAAACGACCACTGTGACGTTGTTATTTGAATTGTTTAAGCGTTTGGGTCATCGCTGTGGATTGATTTCGACCGTGGTGAATAAGATAGAGGATAAGGTTATCCCTTCGACGCACACGACGCCAGATGCATTAAGCTTGAATGCTTTATTAGCTGATATGGTTTCGGCGGGTTGTAGTCATGCCTTCATGGAGGTGAGTTCGCACGCTGTCGTTCAGAAACGTATTCACGGGGTGCAATTTTCAGGTGCCATTTTCTCGAATATTACCCGCGATCACCTAGACTTTCACGAGACATTTGACGAATACATTAAGGCCAAAAAAGGTTTCTTCGACACCCTCCCCGCATCTTCCTTCGCGTTAACAAACGTAGATGACAAGCGCGGAATGGTGATGTTGCAAAACACAGCGGCGAAGAAATATGGTTTCGGCTTGTTGAACGCAGCGGACTTCAAAGCTAAAATTATCAGCAACGGGGTAGGCGGATTACAACTGGAGATCGATCACCAGCAAGTTCATGCACAATTAATAGGGACTTTCAATGCCTACAATTTGTTGGGAATATACGCTGCGGCACTGTTATTAGGCGAAGAATCTCACGAAGTATTGGTGCAGATTTCAGCCCTTAAAACAGCCCCAGGTCGTTTTGAGCAATTAGTGGGATCCCAGCAAAAAATGGGGATCGTGGATTATGCCCATACGCCTGATGCCTTAGAAAATGTCTTGAAAACGATTCAAACGATTCGGGATAAGTCACAGCGAATCATTACGGTGGTGGGTTGTGGTGGAAACCGGGATACAGGGAAGCGCCCTATTATGGCGGAATTAGCCGCTAAATACAGTGATTCAGTAGTATTGACTTCGGATAATCCGCGTAAAGAAGATCCGGAATTGATATTAGATCAAATGGAGGCAGGTGTTCCAGTTGAGTTAAAATCCAAGGTACACCGTGTTTCTGATCGCAAGGAAGGGATATTTTATGCGGTTCGGGAATTAGCGGGTGCAGGAGATATCATTTTAGTGGCTGGAAAAGGCCATGAAAATTACCAAGACATTCAGGGTGTGAAATACGACTTTGATGATAAAATAGTCCTTGGGGAGGCGTTTAGTTGAGTTTGAATTCCCCTCGAATTTTTGCAATTTTATAAATTAAAAACCTTTTAGATGCTTTATTACCTCTTTGAATACCTAGACAAGACCTTGAATATTCCGGGCGCCGGTGTGTTTCAATACATCACCTTCCGTGCTTTCGCGGCGATTATTACGTCTTTAGGTATTGCAGCTATTTGGGGTAAATCAGTGATATACCGTTTGCAAAGATTACAGATCGGAGAAGAAATTCGGGATCTGGGATTAGAAGGCCAAATGGCTAAAAAAGGCACTCCTACGATGGGAGGCTTTATTATTTTGTTGTCTTTGTTGATTCCTACCCTATTATTTTCGAAGATTACGAATGTATATATTGTACTATTGGTGACTTCAGCGATTTGGTTAGGAGCGGTTGGTTTTGCAGATGATTACATCAAAGTATTCAAGAAAAACAAAGAAGGTTTATCGGGTAAATTTAAGGTGATTGGCCAAATTGGTTTAGGCATCATCGTAGGTTTAACGATGTATTTTAATCAGCATATCAAGGTTCGTGAATTCGCTACTGATGGAACCTTTGTAGATCATAAATCGCTGGTAACGACCGTTCCTTTTATGAAGGATAACCAGTTCGATTATAACATGCTATTGCCTAGCTTTATTCCCGATGAATATGTGTGGATTGTATACGTTTTAGTCGTTATTTTTATCATTACGGCCGTTTCGAATGGCGCCAATATTACGGACGGTATCGATGGTTTAGCGGCTGGTACTTCAGTAATTATCGGTATTGCCTTAGCTATCCTAGCTTACGTTTCTGGAAACAAGGTGATTTCACAGTATTTAAATGTCATGTTTATCCCAAATTCCGGGGAGCTCGCCGTCTTTTGCGCGGCCTTCGTAGGGGCTTGTATCGGTTTTCTTTGGTATAATGCGTATCCGGCTCAGGTATTTATGGGCGACACAGGAAGTTTGATGTTGGGTGGAGTGATTGCGACTTTAGCGATTGTGATCCGCAAAGAGATGTTGATTCCAGTGCTTTGCGGGATATTTTTAATTGAAAATTTATCGGTCATCATTCAGGTGGCCTATTTTAAATATACAAAACGCAAGTATGGAGAGGGGCGTCGCGTCTTTTTGATGTCGCCATTGCACCACCATTTCCAAAAGAAAAATTACCACGAATCGAAGATCGTCATTCGCTTTTTAATCGTTGGAATTATCTTAGCGGTTCTGTCATTAGTCACATTAAAATTGCGTTAGTCGCAGCCCTGTTTTGAGTCAAATTACTTTATTTCCACGTTCGTCGTCTTTTGCAGAAATCATCCCTTTGCCGGCTTCTAAGTCTGAAAGCAATCGGGCTTTAGTGATTAATGCGTTAGCTAAGGGAGCGATTGATAATCTTTCTAACCTAGCGGAAGCACGTGACACGCAAACGATGATTCGTTTGTTGTCCGAGAATGGTGCGGAGGCGGATGTTTTAGACGCGGGAACGACGATGCGTTTTTTGACGGCCTATTATGCGGTGACGGGTGCCACGAAAAAAATGACGGGAACACCTCGCATGTGCGAGCGCCCTATTGGTATTTTAGTGGATGCTTTAAGAACGCTGGGAGCTGATATTACCTATTTGAACCAAGAGGGATATCCACCCATGCAATTAAATGGTTTTTCCTTTCAAGGTAATCGCGAAATCTCGATCCGTGGCGATGTGAGTTCGCAGTTTATATCAGCCATCTTGATGGTAGCTCCTTTGCTGCCTGATGGTCTGAAATTGCAGATCACGGGTGCTTTAGGATCGAAGCCTTATATCGAAATGACATTGGCTCAGATGAAGCATTTTGGTATTCATTCTATTACTGATTGGTCTAAAGGAAGCATCGAGATTCCTGCTCAAAAATACACTTTGCATCCTTTTGCTGTGGAATCGGATTGGTCTGGTGCCAGCTATTGGTATTCGATGGTGGCTTTGTCCCCATTTGAAGAAAGTTCATTAGAATTATTAGGCCTTAAGGAAGATTCCTTGCAAGGTGATTCGGCGATCAAAGCCATTATGGAGCCATTAGGTGTAAAAAGTACGTATACGGGTCGTGGTTATTTGTTGACCAAAATCCCTGCGCAAGCTTCTTTAACTTGGGACTTCACAGATTGTCCAGATTTAGCCCAAACGATTTGCGTTATAGCTGCGGTCAAGAATATTTCGTTGACTTTAACAGGATTAGAGTCCTTGAAAGTAAAGGAAACCGATCGCGTACTTGCCTTACAAAATGAATTGAAGAAATTAGGGGCGAGTTTAGTAGAAAAAGAAGCCAATCACCTGTACGAAGTGAAGGGTGATTTTTCGACAGTTTCTACTATTCAACCTATTGAGACCTATGACGATCACCGCATGGCGATGGCCTTCGCTCCGGTAGCCATGCAAAAAGAAATTACCCTATTGGATCCTTCGGTAGTGAATAAAAGCTATCCAAGTTTCTGGAAACATGTTTCAACCTTACTAACATCTAAACTATGAAAAAAGTATTGACCCTGGGTTTAAGCCTAATAGCATTCGCTGGTTTTGCCCAAAAAACGATTTTACACTGCGGTTCTTTAATTGACGTGAAAACGCAGACGGTTTTGAAAAACCGTTCGATTGTGGTGGAAGGAAAGAAAATTGTAGCCGTTTCTGAAGGCTTTTTAAGTCCTGCAAAAGGAGATGTAGTGATTAACTTGAAAGATAGAACGGTGATGCCGGGCTTGATAGATTCACATGTGCATCTTGAATCAGAAACAAATCCAGGCGCCTATTTAGATCGCTTTGTGAAGAATCCAGGTGATGTGGCTTACCAGGCTTTAGTGTATGCAAAAAGGAATTTGATGGCAGGATTCACTACGGTGCGTGATTTAGGCGGTACTAACGTCGTAATTAGTCTTCGCAATGCCATTAATAAAGGTTTGGTTGAAGGCCCACGTATTTTTACAGCTGGAGTTACGATCGGGACAACCGGAGGTCACGCGGATGATACGAATGGTATCAATGATGCATTCAAAAAGGATTTAGGTCCAGAAGATGGCGTTGTAAATGGAGTGGCTGATGCGGCTAAAGCGGTACGTCAACGCTACAAGGAAGGCTCTGATTTAATCAAAATCACAGCAACCGGTGGTGTATTAAGCTATGCTAAAGATGGAGCAGGTGCCCAATTTACAGATGAAGAAATACGCACAATTGTGCAAACGGCGAAAGATTACGGCTATAAAGTCGCCGCACACGCGCATGGAAAAGATGGCATGAAACGCGCCGTATTAGGCGGTGTTACCTCTATCGAACACGGAACTTATATGGACGAAGAGGTGATGGAATTGATGAAAAAGATGGGAACTTTTTATGTGCCTACGGTTATTGCCGGACGTTCTACGGCAGATTCGTCTAAGATTCCTAACTATTACCCTGAAATGGTGGCTAAGAAAGCCGCTGCTATTGGACCGATCATTCAAGGAACTTTTGCGAAAGCCTACAAGGCTGGTGTGAAGATTGCCTTTGGTACGGACGCAGGCGTTTTCGGCCATGGTAAAAATGGCTATGAATTTGTCTTGATGAATGAAGCAGGAATGCCTGTTTTAGAGGCGATTAAATCAGCGACAGTAACTGCAGCGGATTTATTAGGTCAAAGTGATTTGATCGGATCCATCGAGGTAGGTAAAGCGGCAGACATTGTTGCGGTACCAGGTGATCCATTGGTAGATGTGAAGTTAATGACGAAGGTGAACTTTGTGATGAAAGACGGAAAGGTCTACAAAAACTAGATAGGAATAAATAAAAAAGGGTCGGCTCGCATGTGCAAGCCGACCCTTTTTTTATGCTTAAAGTCTAGCGCAACGCTGGAACTTGTTTTTTCAACACTTCAAAAGCTCCGAAGAACAATCCTGAGAATAAGAATTGACTAGCAATCGTATTCTTTAAGAAAGGAATACCTGCAGCGTAGCAGCTTAACAAACCTGTTAAATCTCTCGTGTAGGTATGGTCTGGCGACACCCAAGAGTTGAAATTAGAAATCAAAAAGAACCCAACTGCCGATACTACATTTGTACCAATAAAGCGAGAGGCACTTGCGTTCGCATTTTGGCCTAATAAAGCAATTAAGGCGAATGCAAGCATGTGATAACCATCAATTCCTAAGGAGAAACCTGGGAAAAAGGAATCATATAAGGTATTGTTAAGGATCAAATTAGACCCCCAAACCGCTAGTAAAGTCCAAGCTACTGCTTGTTTGCGGTTGTGTAAATAAGCACCTACAAAAAGGGCCATAGAAGCCATAGGTGAGAAGTTAGCCCAACCGGGTCCGGCTAAAATCAATAAACGACTCGCGATAGCAAGTAAGATAAAAGCGATAATCGTGGTATTTCTTTTTGACATGGTCTTTAATTGGATTCCAAATAATTTCCAAAGGTAAAACAAAAGCCGTAATTTTACCCATTGAATTCGAATTTATGTCTAAATCACTTCCCCAAATCGGATTATTAGGTGGCGGCCAGCTAGGGCGAATGCTGTTACAAGCAGCGATTGACTTGGACTTGCAAATTGCTTGCCTTGATCCAGATCCAGAAGCTTCTTGTCATACCTTAACTACCCAGTTCACACAAGGGTCGTTCCAGGATTATGATACGGTATATAATTTTGGGAAGCAATTTGATTTAATCAGCATTGAAATCGAACACGTCAATATTGAAGCTTTAGAGCAACTAGAAGCAGAGGGAATTAAGGTCTATCCGCAACCTCATTTGCTTCGAATGATTCAAGACAAACGCATCCAAAAGACCTTTTTCCAAACCCATGGCTTTCCTACCGCTGATTTCAGATTGATCGAATCGTCGTCAGAAATTGTGGCTAACGAAGATTTCCTTCCTGCATTTAATAAGCTAGGAAAAGGAGGTTACGATGGGAAAGGGGTTCAATACATTGGTTCAGCTGCTGATGCCGCTAAGGGGTTCTCGGAACCTGGATTGTTAGAAAAAGCAATTGATTTCGACAAGGAATTAGCCGTTATAGTGGCCCGTAATCCGCAAGGGGAAATAAAAGCCTTTCCTGCCGTGGAGATGGTTTTTCACCCAGTCCAAAACCTAGTCGAGTTTTTAGTATCTCCAGCTGCTATTTCGCGCGAGATTGAGCATGAAGCGGAGCAAATCGCTATTAATTTGATTGATAAAATGGGCTTAGTGGGGGTTTTAGCTGTAGAGATGTTTCTGACCAAAGACGGTAAAATCCTCATCAACGAAGTCGCTCCGCGACCACATAATTCGGGCCATCAAACGATCCGAGCGAACGATACCTCGCAATATGAACAGCATTTGAGAGCGATTACGGGGCTTCCTTTGGGAGATACGTATGCACATAGCTTTTCAGGAATGTTGAATTTGTTGGGCTCAGAAGGATACACGGGACCGGCGAAATACGAAGGTTTGGATACGATTTTAGGTATACCGGGCGTCCATCCTTTCTTGTATGGAAAGAAAATAACGAAGCCTTTTCGCAAGATGGGGCACATAACTTTATTAGCGGCCTCTCGAGAGGAGATCGAACAAAAAGCAGAATTAGTTAAACAAAGTATACGCGTAATCGCATAAATTGATAGCTATGGTAGGAATTATAATGGGCAGTAGCTCAGACTTAGGAGTGATGCAAGAGGCCATTCAGGTTTGCAAGGATTTTGGTGTGGCTTACGAAGTAGATATCGTTTCAGCACACCGCACACCGGTTAAAATGATGACTTATGCGCAGCAGGCAAAGTCGCGTGGCATTCAAGTGATTATCGCGGGAGCCGGTGGAGCAGCACATTTACCGGGGATGATTGCTTCAGCAACGATTTTGCCGGTGATAGGTGTACCTGTCAAATCATCTAATTCAATAGATGGTTGGGATTCGGTTTTATCGATTTTGCAAATGCCCAATGGGGTTCCGGTAGCTACAGTTGCCTTGAATGCAGCAAAAAATGCAGGTCTTTTAGCTATCCAAATGTTGGCTATTTCAGATGATGCTTTGGCAGAGAAATACGTCGCTTATAAAGCGGAATTAGAAAATAAGGTGGCTGATATGAGTCAAGAAACGAAAGCTAAATTTTCAAAATAATGAGCGAGAACGAAGAAAGCAGTAAGCTGCCCGTGATTACATTGGGCATACTTTTATTGACACTTGTAGGATTAATTGCTGTAGGTTTCGAGCACTTTGTGAGTCCTGATAAGGATGAATTAATCAAGGCAGAGAAATTTGTGGAGCTAGAGGAAGAGGTTTTGCCAGAAGCGTCGCAGGTGGTGATCGATTCGGTCCAGGATCCAGCCGATTCATTAATTGTGCCAAAAGATTCTTTAATCAGAAAGTCTGACGAGGAAGAATTAGCGGAGCAAAAGAAAGAAGCGGAGGCTGAAGTCGTTCCTGAGGCAGCCACTCCTGCAGGAAAATCTCATTCCATTACGGTAGAAAAAGGGGAGACCTTCTCTGCTGTTGCGAGAAAATTTGGTTTAAAAGTGGATCAGCTAAAAGCCCTTAATCCAGGAGTGAATCCAGATGGCATAAAAAGCGGGTCGACTAAATTAAATGTCAAAATTCAGGCCATTCATACGGTGGGGCCTGGTGATATATTGCGAAAAGTAGCCGAAAAATACGGTGTCACTAAACAAGCCATTATGGACGCCAACCACAAAAAAGATGACATTACACTTCGTGGCGAAGCGCTGATCATTCCATTAAAAAAATGATTGTAATTGGTTTGCTGCCACTTTTGTGGTTCTTTTTAAGTTTTAGTGATTTGGATGCGGAACAACGGATTTGCGAGCCCGTCCCACTAGAATCGCTGGATTGGGAAGAGTTCAAGTGGCTTTACAAGCAACAAGATTCTACCTTCTCAGGGGATTCAGTCGCGAACTATGTCTTTATTCGAATTAATCCGGATGGCACTCATGAGGCGCGTGAAGTGGCTGAATTACATAGGCCATGGACAGAGCTTTTGGCGGCCGAAATTGACTCCTTCGAAATAAAGCGGGATAGCTTAATTAAGCGCATCCATGCCCCTTATCGATTGCGGTATACCTCTACCACTCGGAATAAGAAGCAACAATTAGCCTTGCAGAAAAGGGGTTTTTCGAAAGCTTTTATTTCCTTTCATAACTTTGGTCTAGCCGCGGACGGAGCAATTGCTAGAAAGGGTAAACATTTACGTCATGGTGCTATATATGATCAGTATGGTGCCAAAGCGAAGGAAATAGGCTTGTACTGGGGCGGTGATTTTGTGGGATTTCCAGATCCTGGCCACATTCAAGCCTTTTCAAACAGTGCTAACTTGATTCAAAAATATCCGGAAGTAGCGTTGGAATACGAGCCTTTCAAGACTGCGTACGAACGGAATTACTTTAAAAAGGTGGATATCGGTAGAGAAGAGTTGGTGGAGGATTCGCGCGATTTATTGAATGAATTAAACAAGTTGCGTGTTAATAAACCCTGTGCTTGCTCATCTGCGATTCCTTTTCCGAGTTCAGCGAAGGATCTTACTTTGAAACCATATACGATAACCGTATTAGCGAACTTACAGGAGAATTATATTTTCATCCAAAAAGGCTCCTATGGCTACTTTTATTCGACTGGTCGCTGGAAATTACGTTAGAAATTGAAGTTGTATCCGCGTAAAAAATCCTCGATTTTTAATCGTTTTTTACCCTCCATCTGCCATTCCAAAATGTTGATATAACCATCTTTGCAGCCCACTCGCAGGAAGGATTTTTGGTCCGTATCCCAAATCCCAACGCCTAAGTCCGGGATGATTTCTGGAAGAAACTCAACGGCTATCAATTTGCAATTTTTACCTTGAAATTCTGTGTGCGCACTAGGAAATGGATTCATTCCCCGCACGAGATTGACTATATCCTTACCTGAGCGAGTCCAATGTACTTCACCTGTGCTTCGATCTAATTTAGGAGCAGATTTTAAAGTAGCCATTTCTTGTTGCGGCTTCGGATGAATATCCCCGGATTCAATTGATTTGGCCGTTTTGACCACCAAGGCACCGCCTTTGTTCATCAAACGCTCGTATAATTCTCCTGTTGTATCAGTCTCCGAGATAGGTTCCTTTTCTTGAAATAAGAGATCCCCCGTATCTATTTCATGTTGCAAGAAGAAGGTCGTAATACCTGTTTCCGTCTCGCCATTGATGACCGCCCAGTGAATGGGCGCCGCACCACGGTACTGAGGTAGTAAAGAGGCGTGCAAATTAAAAGTCCCCATTGGCGGCATGTTCCAAACCGCTTCCGGCAGCATTCTGAAAGCAACAATAATCTGAAGATCGGCCTGATAAGAAGCAAGTTCCTCTAAAAAAGTAGGATCCTTTAACTTCAATGGCTGCAAAATAGGTAGGCCTACGGATGCAGCATACACTTTGACGGGAGAGGATTGAATTTGTTGTCCCCGCCCGGCAGGTTTATCTGGGGCCGTAACGACAGCGACCACCTCCATTTTAGCCTCTACTAAGGCTTGTAAACTCGCTACTGCAAACTCTGGGGTTCCAAAAAATATAATCCGCATCCTTGATCTTGATAGTTTGTGGAATCCGTCTGAATTTTTATTATCTTTGTCCCCTACAAAACAACCCTTACGTGCTGTTAGAAAAACAAAAATTTTAGTTGCGAATCCGAAACAAAACTACACATAAATTAGGTAGAACGGTCGGAGGCCGTTCTATTTTGTTTTTAAGCACAGAGGTAAAACCCTAAAAAGAGTATGGCAAAGTTTCAATATTACACGGCAGAGGCGCTCGATAAATTAAAAGCGGAATTACATTATTTGAAAATTACAGGTCGTTCAGATATGGCCAAACAAATCGCAGAAGCACGTGATAAAGGTGATTTAAGTGAGAATGCAGAATACGATGCGGCGAAAGATGCACAAGGTTTATTGGAATTGAAGATCTCTAAAATGGAGGAAATCATTTCGATAGCGCGCGTTTTGGATGAGTCGACCATCGATTTATCAGTTGTTTCGATCTATTCCATTGTTCAAATCAAAAACACGAAAAGTGGCATGACCGTAACCTATACGATTGTTTCAGAAGAAGAGGCAGATTTGAAATTAGGAAAAATCTCCGTTTCGTCTCCATTCGGAAAAGGTTTATTAGGCAAGAAGGTAGGGGATTTAGCTGAAATTACAGCTCCTGCAGGAAAGCTTGAATTTGAGATTATGTCTTTAACGCGTTAGTGACGAGGGCCATAGATCGCAGAACCTACGCGAACCAAGGTAGAGCCTAGTTCCGCAGCGATTAAATAATCTCCAGACATACCCATGGATAATTCAATCCATTCTACAAGACCGGTCGAAACGCCGGTTTTGTTGTTTTTAAGCTTTTGGAAAAAATCAGCTAAGCTCGCGAACTCCTTCTGAATTTGTGCTTCATTTTCAGTAAAACTTGCCATACCCATTAATCCCACAATGCGGATATGTTGCATTTGCGCGAAAGATGGATCCGCCAGCAAAGACTCTGCCTCCGCGAAATCTAATCCAAACTTACTTTCCTCGGTCGCAATAAAAACCTGCAATAAACATTGGATAACCCGATTGTTTTTCGCCCCTTGCTTATTGATCTCCTGTAATAAATTCAACGAATCTACGGAGTGAATTAAGTGCACGAAAGGGGCAATATATTTTACCTTGTTCGTCTGTAAGTGCCCTATTTGATGCCAAAGAATGTCCTTAGGCAATACCGCCTGCTTCTCCACCATTTCCTGTACGCGGTTTTCCCCAAATTCAACAGCACCTGCCGCATACGTTTCCTTTAACTCTTCCATGCTCCTAGTCTTAGTCACCACAATAAGTCGAGCACTGCTGTCGTTTAATTGCTTGTTAATCAAGGAAATTTGTTCTGCGATGGCCATAGGGCTTGGAGGGTAAATTTTGTTTGGGCTAAAAAATATTATTAAAATTAATTTATTATTTTTGATTCAAGAGTATAAGATTAAATAAAGCAGATTAAATGGAATCGGATAATTCGAAAGTAAAGGAGAATGGCTTGCAGCGACGTGTATTGCTTTTGACTATTTTGGTCTGTTTGTTAGTGGGCTGGATTTTTGTAGACAAGCTCGTATTTGGTGGTTCATTGGCACCAACTTCTCAAGATGAATTTGTTGAGAATGCACAATATAAATTGGATTCGGTTTCTGAGCAATTGAATCTTCGTCTGATTCAAATCAAGAAATTAGGAGGGAAAGTAAACGAATTAGAAACAGCGCAGGAACAGATTATTGGAGATCAAGCGCATTTGGAAGATATTAAGCCTGAAGAGTTTAAAAGGAAAATAAGTTTCTATTTGCATCTATTAGGTCTAAAAGATGCAGAGATTAAAAAGTTGAAAAACGAGAATGTGACCTTAACACAGCGCAATGACTCTTTAAGTAGAGAGGCCCAAAATCTAAAGGTAGGTTTAGTAACTATTCAGAAAGCGTTAAAGGACTCCAGTAAGACCTTTGGTTTAAAAGCAAGAGAGTTAAGTGAAAGGTCTCGTGTTTTGGAAATCAAGAACAAAGAGTTAGCCGAAAAAGTAAGTGCAGCTGCTGCCTTGCGTGCAGAGGGCGTCAATGTCTATGCTATTTCTTCCCGTGGCAAAGAGTCTACGGTGAATAATCAGAAGGCAAAAAAAGTCGATAAAATACGAGTGATGTTTCATTTGCAAGAAAACACTCTTGCTTCGAAAGAAATCAAGACTATTTTTCTCCGTATCATTGAGCCTACCGGTTCCACCATTTCAGATTACAATTTAGGTTCAGGGTCCTTTGAATTTAAAGGCCGTGATTTAACCTTTACGAGCCGCCAGCGAATCTTTTATGAAAATAACCACCAATCGGTGGAGTTTATTTATACCAGACCCAATGGATTTAAAAACGGGAAGCATGAAATCGAGCTTTATGCAGAAGGTTATTTAATCGGTTTGGGTACCTTCGAAGTGCGCTAATTCCAAAATTTTGTTGTTAACGTTTTGATTGTGAAGGATTTTTTGTACCTTTGCAGTCCAAATTTTTACCAGTTTTTAAACAACAATTTTTTTATGGAATTAAAAAACTATGAGACGGTGTTCATTTTAACTCCCGTTTTGTCTGAACAACAGACAAAGGACACTGT
>CAILUB010000282.1 GCA_903837305.1 uncultured Cytophagaceae bacterium | reverse complement strand
TCAAATCCTGGTAAAAGGATGAACGCAAAATATAAAGGATGAACGAAATTAGACGATGATTTTGGACACAAAATCCCAAATAACCACCCCCATGCTAACCGACACATTTAAGGAATGTTTTGTTCCAAACTGAGGTATTTCTAAGCTAAAATCAGCCTCTTGAATCCAAGCATCATTTACCCCAAAAACCTCGTTTCCAAACACAAAAGCATATTTCTTACCTTTAACAGGTTCGAATTTCTCTAAAGAAACCGAGCCCTGCACTTGTTCTACACATACGATTTGGTATCCATCAGCACGTAATGACTGACGACTCGCAGCTCCATCCTCAAAATAGAACCAATCCACGGACTCATCAGCACCCAAAGCAGTTTTAGATATCTCACGATGAGGAGGTTGTGCCGTGATTCCGCACAAATGAATGGCAGCACACTTAAAGGCATCCCCTGTTCGAAAGGCTGAGCCAATATTATTCATACTCCTGATGTCATCTAAAACGATCACATAAGGGAATTTTTCAGTGGTTTTATACGCGGATATATCGAGCCTATTTAGCTCATCCATGGATAACTTCTTTGACATATTTAGGCAATCCAAGAGAAAGGATACGCTAATTCAGGCACCTTTACTCGATCTGCTAATTTTTCTAAACGGGCTGGCAAATTAGCCACATAATCACGTGCCTTTTCTGCCGTTTCATTCAATCCCTTCATATTTTCGATATCCCAATCTGAGATTAAACCTTTCATGATAGTCACATAGTCAGTAGTCGTATAAACCCCTAAACGCTGTGCCGCATCAGAAAAATGCTCAAATAATGAACTCTTCGCTCCATTAATCTCACGCAAGAAATGAGCTGGCATCACAATCTTCTTTTTCATCATGTCTGCAAAAGCTATCATCATTTCGTTCGGATCTAAATTAAAAATTTCCGAAACGAAAGCGCGATAAGCCTTGTGGTGACGTAACTCATCTGCTGCAATTTGTGCACACATACGAGATAAAAGAGAATTGCCGTGCTGCTTAGCTAAAGAGGCCGTACGACGGTGAGAAATATTAGTTGCTAATTCTTGAAACGAAGTATAAACGAAATTCCGGTAGGGATCAGCTGAAGTGCCTATATCGAAACCATCTGCAATTAAATATTGAGTGGAAACCGCTACAGCCTTCATATCTACTTTCCCTGATAAATATAAATAGGTGCCTAGTAAATTTCCGTGACGATTTTCCTCTGCAGTCCAGGTACGAATCCAACGTGCCCAGCCATCATTTTGATCCACTTGATTCACTGTATCCATGCCTAATAACCAAGATTCGTAGGTAGGCAATGCCTCTTCTGTAATGGTATCCCCGACTAAAACGGCCCAGTAATCATAAGGCAATTCGTTCGCTGCCTCTTGCAAGGCTTTCACATCTGAAAAGAAAGAATCCTTCGTAGAATCCGGGAGCATGTCAGCTGGTTGCCAATTGGTCTCGATCGGAACTAAATAGTCCTTCACATAAGAGTCCATGTTTTTGGCCAATTCTGTCATGACCTCTAAGCGTGTGTGAATTTGCGACATCAGTTTTTGGTTAAATTTTAAGTTTAGGAAGATACAAATAAATCGCTATTTTATCTCCCAAATGCGTAATTCCTTTATCCTGAGTTCTCCATCCAAGGAGACCAGCCGAACTGACTCTTTTTTCGTAGGAAAACGTAAAGAACTGATAGCTACCGTGCCATCTTGCGCTAATAATTCTAATGTGGAACGATCTACCACCAGTTGTAATACTTTATCTTCTCCCTTCATGACAGGAGCAGATTGAACCATATCAAAACCGGGAGCAGGAATTTGACCACTTAATCGGCGATCAATAAACCACTCTTGGCTCTTCTCATCGAACCCAATACGCGTTATTTCCGGATTTTCTATGGCCTCATTACCCAGTTCAATACCCCATTGCTTGGCATTGCCTGCATCCACTTTTAATTCGATGACATAGGTCTTATCCTGAAGGAACTTCATCCCAGATAAAGTCTTGCTTCCCTTCAATACTAAATTTTTAGCCTCAAAACTGGGTTTCGCCTTCGTTAAATCGGGCTTTAATACTTGCTTTAATTTTAATCCCTGCGCAGTACGCTTCAACGACAGCGTTCTAGCAAGTGACATTTGACCCTTCCAAGGAAAAGTTGGCTGCTCTCTAGCATAGGACCAACTCAACATCCAAGATAGCCAAAATACCTCCTTATCAACCGTATTATAGAAGGGAATCGCGGCATAGAAATCTCGGCCATAATCCACATAATTTACCTGCTCTTTAGGTGCATCATTCGTAAAGGTTTTGCCATCAAAATTTCCCACAAAATACTGCATTCCCACCGCCTTTTTATAGGGCCCTTGACTAGATAAAGCTAACACCCACTTCGTTTCTTTTGAATTTTCCACGGGTAACTCAAGTAAAGAAGGGCATTCCCAAATCATGTCCGCATCGCCCTGTGGCCCAAATTCACTCAACAAACTCCAATGAATCAAATCCTTCGAGCCATAAAACTGAGCCTTGTATTCCCAAGGCTTGACTACTGTCATCACAAATTGCTTTGAAGGGCCGTGATAAATAATGTTAGGATCTCTAAAATCCTTCAAATTAATGCTTAAGACAGGGTTTTGGTCATATTTCGTCCACGTCAGTCCTTCATCATTTGAGAAAGCTAAATGCTGCTCTTGTAAGGTATTTGGATAATCAGCCGTATAAATAGCAATCAATAAGGGTTTAGACGGATCCCCTAAACCAGATACATGGTCTTTATCATACACTACGCATCCAGAAAAAATGTATTCTTTTCCGTGGGGAATTGCCACGGGTAATTCTTCCCAATGCAATAAATCCGTACTCTTTGCATGACCCCAACTCATATTCCCCCATTCGTTTCCTTGTGGGTTATGTTGATAAAAAAGATGGTAATTCCCGTTGATGTAGATTAATCCATTGGGATCATTAGTCCAATTTTTCTTAGGGCTAAAATGAATGGCTGGGCGCCATTGCTCCGTAGATTGTGGCTTGCTCTGCTGAGAAAATGAATTAAACGCGATCAGCGTTAAAATGAATAAAGTCGATTTTATTTTCATCTAGTTGGAGGTAATAAGCATTTTTAAAATGAGGATTAAACCAATCCCCAAGGTTGTAATAAGTGGCTCCTGTGTCAAGAGGGAAAGCAATAGGATGGTGTCGATGGCCAAAGACGAAGGCTTGAACGGTTGGCTGCAATTGTGCTACATTACGCACATAGGATAAAATATAATCTGTATCTGGATTAAATGCTTGCTCCCCTTTCGTCATCGTACTTTCCTTACTAGTAGAAGACCAAAAATTGGCCAAACTAATCCCCACATTCGGGTGTAAGAATCCAAAAAGCCATTGTGCCACACGATTCGTAAATACTTTCTTCAATAGCTTGTAACCTGTATCTCCAGGACCTAAACCATCGCCGTGACCAATGTGCAAGTGAAATGTAGCGTTCGCTGACTTGATCTTCAAATCACTCGGTTCTCTGTAAATTTTAGCGCCTAATTCCTTTTCGAAATAATCCCACATCCACAAATCATGGTTACCCACAAAAATATGAATCGCAATGCCTTGATCAGCAAGGGCAGATAGCTTACCTAAAAAGCGAACAAAACCTTTCGGAACAGCTGTCTTATATTCGAACCAAAAATCAAATAAATCACCTAACAGAAATAAATCCTGCGCATCTGACTGAACCTGATCTAGCCAAGAAACCAGCGCCTTTTCACGCTCTCTTGAAGTTTTTTCATCGGGAAAACCCAAATGAAAATCAGAGGCGAAATACACTTTCTTCCCAGATGTCAGATTAATATGAATCATATCAAAAAAATGGGGCGATTGTTAGGCGCCCCAATTGATTAACTATCAGTACCTGTTGATTTAGGCTTTCTTGCTCTTGGCTTAGCAGCCACCTCTTTCGAAGTAGCTGGCTTTTTAACGGCAGGCTTTTTTGCTGGAGTCTTTTTAGCTACCTCAGCTTTCTTAGGAGCATTCTTTTTCTCCTCAGCTAAATCACGCTCATCTTTTGCCACCTTGCGTTTCTTCTCAGTCTCACCCTTGATAAACTCTTGGTAAGACGTCAGTTGTTCGAATGGACGAGGGCCTACCAATGCTTCTAAATCGCTCTGGAACAATACCTCTTTTTGCAATAATTGCTCAGCTAAAATCGTCAATTTATCTTGCTTCGATTTCAACAATTTCTTCGTACGATCGTAAGCCTCTTTGATGATTTTACGAACCTCTTCATCAATTTCACGCGCTGTCGTTTCCGAATAAGGCTTGTTAAATTGATATTCAGAACCTTTAGAATCATAATAAGAGATATTACCTAGCTTCTCATTCATACCATAAATGGTCACCATCGAGTAAGCTAATTTCGTAATGCGTTCTAAGTCATTTTGAGCGCCCGTTGAAATCTTCCCAAAGACAATTTCCTCCGCCGCACGACCACCTAAGGTCACACACATCTCATCCATTAATTGCTCGGTACGGTATAAGAATTGTTCTTTAGGCAAGTATTGCGCATAACCTAAAGCCGCCACTCCACGAGGGACAATCGAAACTTTCACTAATGGATTTGCATGCTCTAAGAACCAACCTGCAATTGCATGACCAGCTTCATGGAATGCTACGATTTTCTTCTCCTCTGGAGAGATTAACTTGTTTTTCTTTTCTAAACCACCAATCACGCGATCCATCGCCTCTTGAAAGTCATTCATATCAACTGCCGTTTTCGAACGACGTGCAGCGATTAAGGCTGCCTCGTTACAGACATTGGCAATCTCAGCACCTGCAAAACCAGGAGTCTGAGCTGCTAATTCCTTCGGGTCTGTGTCTGCTGCTAATTTCAATGGCTTCAAGTGAACCTTAAAAATAGCCTCACGACCGATGATATCAGGTTTATCGATAGAGATCTGACGATCAAAACGACCTGGACGCAATAAGGCTGGATCCAATACATCTGGACGGTTCGTAGCCGCCATAATGATGATACCTGAATCTGTTGCAAAACCATCCATCTCCACTAAAAGGGAGTTCAAGGTATTTTCACGCTCATCATTCCCACCAGGCATCGAGCCACGACCACGAGAACGACCCACAGCATCAATCTCATCAATAAAGATGATACAAGGCGCTTTTTCTTTCGCTTGTTTGAACAAATCACGTACACGCGCTGCTCCCACACCTACGAACATTTCTACGAAATCAGATCCTGATAAAGAGAAGAATGGGACGCCTGCTTCCCCAGCAACCGCTTTTGCAAGTAAAGTTTTACCCGTACCTGGAGGGCCTACTAAAAGCGCTCCCTTTGGAATTTTACCCCCTAAGTCAGTAAATTTTTTAGGAAATTTTAAGAACTCAACGATCTCCTGAATCTCTTCTTTTGCTTCGTCTAAACCAGCTACATCATTAAATGTAATCTTCACTTTCGATTCACCTTCGATCAAAGTAGCACGGGAGCGACCAATATTGAATATTTGGCCACCACCACCAGCTCCTCCTCCCATTCGGAAGAATAGGAAATAGAAACTTAGACCCATCAAAATAAAGAATCCCCAAGTACCTAACCAATCCAAGGGACCAGTTCTAGTCTCAGGCGAAGCCATAATTTGCTCGTTTCGCGGAAAATCTTTTTGACGATCTTCTAAAAAACGCTCGAAGCTTTCTTTCGAATTAATCTCAAATTCAAAGTGAGGAACCTGACCAGTAGGAACGACTTTCTGAGTTGTATTTTTCTTGAAATACTTAGGAATAAAGGCTGGTTTTAGACTAACCTCGACGATTTTATCATTGACTATTAATACCTTTTCTACTTCTTTTTGAATCAACATCGATTCAAATTGCTTGATAGTTATCGGCTGTAAAGTCGTTTCCTTTGAAAAGAAAAACATACTGATGACTGCGATTACTAGTCCTACTACCATCCAGCTTTGGAATCCCCCAGCTGGCTTTTTAGGCATTCTTGGTTGTAAGCCAGAGCGCTTCGCATTTTTAAAATTATTCCCTTGTTTGGCCATTTTGAATTTTTATTGTTGGGCATTAAACACCTGGATAGGTGCAAAGGTTCTATAAATCTAAAATAATATTAATCAGGGATCACCGTAAATTTAGCATCACCCCACAACTCTTCTAATTTAAAAAACGCACGTTTATCCTTCAAGAATACGTGAACGATGACATCATAATAATCCATTAAAATCCACTCCCGGTTTGCCTTACCTTCTACCGCATGGACATGTATTTTACCTGATTCCCACACTTCCTTATCCACTGAATCAGCGATTGCATCAATTTGCGTATCTGAAGTACCTGAACAAATCACAAAAAAATCGGTAAATGCATTATCCACTTTCCGCAAATCCAACACCGTAATTTCTTGTGCTTTTTTATCCTGCATGCCTTTTACCACCCAGCTCACCATTTCCTCAGACGCATCGACTTGCTTAGCGGCTTTCTTAAGAGTTTTACTCATAAATCTTTTTTCTGTATTAATTTGTACAACAAGAAACCCTTACCGAATAAAAATCTAAATTTGTTCTTGTAACCCTAAAATTACAAATAATAATTGAACAATTACCAAGCAAATACTCGCTTCGTCGGCAAAAAGAGTAAATATCTAGACATTTGTCCGTCAACTAATTCTTTGGCCTTCTCTGAGGCTTTAAAGGAAGATTTAGAAGAAGGATTTGCTTGGATCGCTGGGCATCAAACCGAAGGAAGAGGTCAAAGGGGAAATACTTGGAATGCTGAACCAAATCAAAATCTTACGCTCTCCTATTTGCTTCGTCCACCGCATCATTTATTAGAGAAGCAGTTCTTTTTAAGCAAAGCCATTGCCAATGGAATTTTATCCGGTTTGGAGGCATGGTCACGGACTACTCAAGGTGAAAATTTCAATTTTAAGATTAAATGGCCGAATGATATCTACCTAGATGGCGTTAAAATGGGTGGTATTCTGATTGAAAACAATATTCAAGCAGGCAAATGGAGTTTCTCCATCATCGGAATTGGATTAAATATCAATCAAAAACAATTTGAAAATATCAGAGGCACCTCACTCCGCTCTTATTTAGATTTACCACAACCCATTGCATTAACAGAAATTTACCATTACCTATCCCAAGGCATAGAGGAAGCCTACGGTCAATTTTCGAGTGAAGCATTTAACAAAATAGACGAAATTTACCACGATAAACTATTCAGACGCGCTGAATGGGCTTTATATGAAACAAATGACGAAAAATTCGAAGGCAAAATTCTAGGTGTAAACGAAAAGGGATTATTAGAAATTGAAAAAGAATTCACGGTAGAATCCTATGATTTAAAGGAAATAAGTTTTATTTTTCCTTCTTTATAAACCTCTAGATACACTACATGATTTCGCATTACCAAAGCAATTTGGAGAACTTTCTTCATTGGGCTAAGTACACTCCTAATAGCCTTTATTTAAGGCAACCCATTGGAGATCAATACATTGATTACTCCTTTTCTGCGGCTTCAGTAGAGGTTAAAAAAATAGCCCAATTCATTCAGGATAAGCTTAAAAAAGGCTCAAAAAATGTGGGTATCCTTTCTAAAAACTCTGCCCATTGGATGATGGCAGACTTAGCTATTGCAGCTGCAGGAGGCATATCAGTACCCTTTTATGCTACCTTAACAAAAGAACAACTTAACCAAGTATTGGTACATTCTGAATGCCAAATCCTGATCGTAGGAAAACTGGATCATTGGGACAAAATAAAGGAGGGAATTCCAGAGCACATACTGCTGATTCATACTCCAGAAAGTTCTGAAAAAACAGGTGTGCAGTGGGCTGATATTTTGGAAAACACCATAGAAATCTCCAAGTTACCTACACCAAAACCGACGGACATTGCAACGATAGTGTATACCTCAGGCACTACTGGAATGCCTAAAGGTGTTATGATTACCTACGGTGGCATTAAGGCAGGGATTAATATGGCGCGCGAAATCGCCTTATTAGACCAACCTAACACCCGTTTTATTTCCTACTTGCCCCTCTGTCATATTGCCGAACGAAATTTTGTAGAATTTGCAGCTACAGCAGCTGGTGGAACCATCCACTTCGTCGAAAACCTTGACACCTTCTCTAAGAATCTTGCTAGTGCGAGACCGACCCATTTCTTGGCGGTACCTCGTATTTGGGCTAAATTTCAAGAAGGAATTTTACAAAAAATTGGAGGCCAAAAGAAACTAAACCTATTACTTAGCCTCCCGATAGTCAAAACACTTATTCAGAAAAAGATTCAAAAAGGACTCGGATTAGACCAAACTACTTTAGCAGTTACCGGAGCTGCACCCATCTCCGCTGAACTACTGACTTGGTTTCAAAAACTAGGGATTTATATTCAGGAGGCCTACGGGATGACAGAAAATATGGGACTCAATACCGTCATGCCTCGTGACATCATAAAACTGGGAACAGTAGGCAGAATACATCCCGACTGCGAAACACGCATCGACCCAGATACAAATGAAATCCAAATGAGAGCGCCTTATAATTCCACCGGATACTTCAAAGAACCAAAGCTAACACAGGAATTATTTACCGAAGACGGCTGGTTAAAAACGGGCGATCAAGGCAAACTGGATCAGGAAGGCTTTATCTCGATAATCGGTCGCGTTAAAGATAACTTCAAAACTGCCAAGGGACATTACGTGGCCCCAGCACCTATTGAAAATAAATTAAATACTCACGAGTTTATTGAACAGGTTTGTGTGGTGGGAGTCAATTTGCCACAACCGATCGGCTTGATTGTATTGAGTGCACTGGGTAAGTCAAAAGAGACCGCTGAAATTCAGGAGGCTTTTGAAGCACTTCGCCAGGAAGTAAACCCCGCATTAAAAAATTATGAACATTTACGTAAAATGGTCATTGTTAAAGAAGATTGGACTATTGAAAATGAGTGTTTAACACCCACGATGAAGATAAAAAGACCATCTATCGAGCAAAAATACCAAGCAAACTTTGAGAGATGGTATGCGCACCAGGAGGCGATTGTTTATGAACTAATGGATTAAAATTTTTACCTTGCAAGGTGAAATTCCTCCGCCTTTCTTTACTAATTACCTGCTGCTTTCTTCTTCAACAAAAGGCTAAGGCTCAGTACGTCATTATCGATAGTGTCATTTTTAAAGGCAACGATAAAACGCGAGATAACATACTGAGAAGGGAATTAGATATTTTCCCTGGAGATACGTTACAATTTTCAGAAATAGACTCACGTGTAGAATTTAACAGACGGAAGTTAGTAAACACCAATTTGTTTATTTGGGTAAAGAGCAATTCTCATCCAAAAAACTCAGATCACATCACGGTCACCTATGAATTTTTAGAACAATGGTATCTCTTAGCATATCCCGTTTTTCAATTAGCTGACAGAAATTTAAATGATTGGTGGGAAAGAGGACATTCCTTTGAAAGAACAATTTATGGGGCCCATTTTATCCACAACAACTTCATGGGCAGGAATGAAAAACTTAGCTTCAAAGCCGAGACAGGATTTACCCAACGTGTAGAACTAGGTTACTCAAATCCCTACTTAGATCGCAAAAAAACGCTTGGACTTGGCGCCGCATTAACCTATATCACCAATAAAAATCTAGCCTTCAGGACGATCAATGATACTCTAAACACCATTAGTAGCGATAAAATACTAAGGGAAAGGTGGAGCGGGGCTCTTAGTTTTAGAAAGCGTCTACGCTTTTATGATTTTCATTTCGCTGAAATCAGATATAGCCACACTATCATAGCTGATACCATTAAACAATTAAATCCTAACTATTATTACAAAGGATCAAGTGAGCAAAACTTCCTTCAATTAACCTACGCATTCTCTTATGATTTCAGAGATTTTGCTCCCTACCCACTTAGAGGAAGAAAAATTGATCTAGCGTATAATTTTTATGGAATTCTTGCTCAGGACGCCTTAAACTACTGGGATATAAAAGCTTCTTTCGCCTATTACTTTGATATTGGATCAAATTTCTTCATTAGCTCCCAATGGAAAGCAAAAGTCACTCAAGAGAACAAAAATATCCCCTATGCGAACATTATGGGCCTTGGATATGGTGGCGATAATGTACGTGGCTATGAATTGAATGTGATAGACGGTACTAATTTTTTACTTTCAAAAACCACATTCAAATACCAGCTATTTAATAAAATCATTCCGATAAGATTTTTACCCTACAAGCAATTCAACCAAATGCCTGTTTCACTATATCCTACCCTTTTCTTTGACTTTGCCTATGTGTACCAAGCACAACCAGAATTAACCTCTAGCCGGTTTTCGAATCGTTGGATTTATGGAATGGGAGTTGGTTTTGACATTGTCACTTATTATAATTTCGTCTGTAAATTAGGATTACCTTTATTAAATAGCGGCAAATCCGGACTTGTGGTTAGTATTGGCAGAGAGTTTTAGCCAAAAAAAAGCCGATCAAAGACCGGCTCATTTTAAAAATACCTAACCACTAATAATCTTAAATATCCGTAAGGGCTAAGCCCATTTAATGCATAATTTTTTCAAAAATAACATTTTTTATTATCAATGACGAAATTCATTTATTTTTGACAGATAAAATTATTCCACTTAACTGCAATAGTATGAAAAACCCGTTAAATAAACTAATCGTTCCAATTTTGGGCATTTTTATTTTTCTTAACTCCTGCAATCAAGATAAGCAAAGTGAAAATAAAGAAATTGCTAAAAATGAAGCAGCGGTATCTGCTTGGGAGGATAGTGGAGAATGGGTACAAAAATTAAGTTTAAGCCCCGATAAGGTAATAAGAAACGCGACTTGGGGTCAAGATATGGGTAGCCTTCAGGACACTTTGGAGTTAGCCGAATCACAACCAGAAAAAGGAAAGTCCTATACCTTGTATTTTGATGATACGGATTTAAACTTCAGTGATATAACCTACGTTCCTAACGAACAGAATAAACTACAAGAAATTGACTTCGATATTTTTGTGGAAGCTGGAGAGGATGTCCCTCCTTTAATTGAGCATTGGAAAAACTATTTGGACGCTAAATTCGGACCATCAGAGTTAAAAGGAAAAAGTATTGTTTGGAGTAAAAACAGTAATACCCGAATCCTATTAGAGAACGTAAGTACTCCTAAGGATCCGGGCATCAAAATTAGCTTTAAATCCGCAAACTAGATTTTGAAAATCCAGCCTCGTGTATCAGGAATTTCACCTAGGCGAATTTGATTAATTTCGGTAAATACTTTAACAGAAAAGTCACTCTCTTTAGAGGCTGGCAATTCGTAATCAACGCCCTCAAAACCTATGGTTTTAATAGGGGCAATTACCGCAGCAGTACCAGCACCAAAGGCCTCAGTCACTGCACCAGAGTTAATTCCTTCTACTAATTCTTTTACAGATAAAAGACGCTCTTGAACATCTAAGCCCCAATCTTTGGCAATCTGAATAACCGATTTACGTGTCACTCCATCCAAGATCGTATCTCCTGTAGGTGCAGTAACAAGCGCACCGTTGATAACAAATAAAAGATTCATCGTACCTGCTTCCTCCACATATTGGTGTGAAGCCGCATCTGTCCAAATAATTTGATCATACCCTTCTTTCATCGCTTGAACTGTTGGATACAAAGAACCTCCATAATTCCCAGCATTTTTTGCGAAACCAACGCCTCCTTTTGCAGCACGAATGAAATTGGTTTCCACTCGAACACGCAATGGTTTAGTATAATAAGAACCCACTGGGCAATTGAAAATAATAAACTTATAAGTAGTGGAAGGTGATACACCCACGTACTCATCAGTTGCAAACATGAAGGGACGGATATACAATGAGGAACCCTCTTTTTCCGGTACCCAAGCATTATCTAATTCGAGTAATTGCTTTAAACCTCCTAAGAAAATCTCTTCAGGTACCTCTGGCATACACATGCGTGCCGCTGATTTGTTAAAGCGCTTCATGTTTTCCTGAGGACGAAAAACTAAAACCTCTCCTTTCTTCGAGCGATAAGCCTTCATTCCTTCAAAAATAGCTTGCCCATAATGAATGGACATCATCGCTGGCTGATAAGAAAGGGGGCCATATGGTTGAATTTGAACGGATTTCCAGGCTCCATCTGCATATTCAGCTACAAGCATGTGATCAGCAAAAGTGCGGCCGAAAGCCAAATTGTCAAAATCAACCTCGCTTAAGCGAGATGTAGGCGTTTTTTGAATGGTAATTTGCATAGGTTTTTGTTTCTACTTGCCGGAATTCCAAGGTATCTCGGGGATATCCAATGAATGGTGTAAATAACGGCACATCATAAATAAGTAATCTGATAATCTATTCAAGTAGGCGATCGCAGTCGCATAATCTTCTTTTTCTTCTTCCTGCACCCATCGAATCAGGCTTCGTTCTGCTCGACGACAAACGGTACGGGTAATTTGGGCTGCAGCAATAGTGGGGTGTCCACCTGGTAAAATAAAGAAGCGCATAGGCGCTATTTTACCATCAATTTCATCTATCATTTTTTCGATAGCCACGATATCGTGCAAAGAAATTAGCTTCATATTACCTAAATATTCTTTCGAATCACTGGCAACATGTGCGCCCAGAACAAACAAACTTGACTGAATGGATTGTAAATATTCCGCCAGATGCGGCTCCATTTGACAAACTAATGCACCGATATGGCAATTCAATTCATCAATATCCCCGATCGCATCCATGCGAACATTTGACTTAGACACTCCTTTACCATCCGCTAAGCGGGTAAATCCACCATCTCCGTTCTTCGTATAGATTGCCATTTTGTAGGGGTTATCCACAAAAATAATAGAAATAAAGATTAGGTCGGTATGATTTTCAAAACTAATTTTGCAGACATTTTATTCAACTATGTCGATAGACCATTTTGCATCTCGAGTTTGGCGAATTTTGTCCATGGTGGCATTCGGAATCTCCTTGTTATTTATTTACCGAGGGCTTCCTGATCCTACAGCTGTGCATTTTGGAGAAACAGGTCGTGGAGATGGATTTCTGCCCAAAGAAGAGGTCTTCTACCTAGTTGCAGGTGTCATCACCTTATTAAATGTCTTAACGCTCTCATTAATCAAAGCCATTGATAAAATCCCTACCGAAAAATGGGGTCAAATTCTTCCCGTTTTCGCAGAGAAAGGAAACGATACCATTAAAAGTACCTTTATCAACTGGCTACATTTCTTTCCTGCACTCATCAATACCTACTTGATCCTCGTGATGAGAGCTTTATTAATGCTAAATGACGAAAGAACTTACCAAACAGATTACAGTTACATTCCTTCATTAGGCATTGTATTCCTATTAGTTTGGTTAATTTATCTTCCCGTACGTCTTTTTGCTAGCCCTAAATTCGAAGAGGAACTATGAGTATCCAAATGCCGAATATTCACATTCAGGCGTTTGATTACCCCTTACCTGAATCGAAAATCGCTCAATTCCCTTTAGCGAATCGCCACGATTCGAAGCTTTTAGTCTATCAAGATGGCGTAATCAAGCACGAAGCTTTCCGACAATTAGCAAATCAACTTCCGGAAAACGCTTTATTGATATTTAATAATACCAAAGTCATTCCAGCCCGGATTCCTTTATTCAAGGATAACGGCGTGGCGATTGAACTCTTTTTATTGCATCCACTTTCAGATTCAGTTCCTACAGAACAATTAATGGAGAGTACAGGTGAAGCCAGCTGGGAATGTTTAGTGGGTAATAAAAAGCGTTGGAAAGAAGGTGATGTCCTTTTTAAAGGGGATTTAGCTTTCTCCTGGATCGATCGCGAGAAAAATCAGATAAGGATCAGTTGGGAGACAGATAAAAGTTTCGCCCAAATTTTGGAAGAAATCGGTAAAATACCCCTTCCTCCTTACATGGAAAGAGAGGCACAAGTTTCGGATGCTGAACGTTACCAAACCTTGTTTTCTGAAAAACCAGGTGCCGTGGCAGCCCCTACCGCTAGCTTGCACTTTTCTGATGAGGTATTAGCTGATTTAGATCGAATCAACATTCAGAAAGCGTATCTCACCTTGCACGTGGGAGCGGGCACCTTTCTTCCTGTTAAAGAAGAGGATGTCAGCAAACACCCGATGCACCGAGAGCAATTGGTTTTTAAACCTGAATTAATAAAAACACTTTTGGCTCATCAGGGGCCATTTATTCCAGTAGGAACAACGGCATTGCGTGCATTGGAGAGTTTGTATTGGAGTGGTGTTTGGTTGATTGAAAAAAGACCTATTGAAAACGGGGTAATGGTGTTGCCTAAAGAATTTGCGTACGAGGAGCGCTCTTATATCCCATCTGTTCAAGACGCACTCGATGCCGTCTTACAGTTTTTAAAAAAGGAGAATAGAAATTATTGGGTGGCTGAAACTGAATTATTAATCATGCCAGGCTACACCTTGCATTTCTGTGATGGCATCGTGACGAATTTCCACCAGCCTAAATCTACCCTCTTAGTGTTAATCGCCGCTTTAATTGGGGATGATTGGAAAAAGGTTTACGAAACCGCTTTGGCCACTAATTACCGCTTCCTCAGCTACGGTGATTCGTCTCTATTATTTAAAAAGAAGGATATTTAGTACTTTTGCAAAAAAGAAACCATTATGACAAATTTCATTGAAGAATTACGTTGGAGAGGGATGTTACACGATATGATTCCTGGTTTAGAGGATCAACTTGCCAAAGAAATGACGGTGGCATATATCGGTTTCGACCCTACTGCACCGAGTCTTCACATCGGAAACTTAGCGGCAATTATGCTCTTGAAGCATTTTCAATTGTCTGGTCATAAACCCATTGCCTTAGTAGGTGGTGCCACCGGTATGATTGGTGATCCCTCTGGAAAATCAGCAGAACGCGATTTTCTTTCAGAAGATACGTTACGCGAAAATCAAGTGGGCATTCAAGCACAACTAGAGAAATTCTTGGAATTCCATTCTGGAGCTAATTCCGCTGAGGTGGTTAATAATTACGATTGGTTCAAAGAATTCAGCTTCTTAGGTTTTCTACGTGAGGCTGGCAAATTCTTAACCGTTAATTACATGATGTCCAAAGACTCTGTTAAGAAACGTCTAGAAACAGGTATTTCATTTACTGAGTTCTCTTACCAATTATTACAAGGATTCGATTTCTATCATTTATATAAGCACAAAAATGTGCGCCTTCAAATGGGTGGTTCTGATCAGTGGGGTAATATCACGACAGGTACCGAAATCATCCGCCGTAAAGAAGGACATGATGAAGACGCGACAGAGCGTGCCGCTTTCGCGTTAACTACTCCATTAGTAACAAAAGCAGATGGAACTAAGTTTGGCAAGTCTGAATCGGGTAATGTTTGGTTAGATGCTTCAAAAACATCCCCATTTGCTTTCTACCAGTTTTGGCTAAATGCCGCTGACGCAGACGTTCCTCGCCTAATCCGAGTATTTACTTTATATACGAAGGACCAAATCGAAGAAATGGAGCGTGCCCACGCTGAAGCACCACACTTGCGCATTTTGCAAAAAGCGGTTTCAGAAGAGGTAACTACCCGCGTGCATGGCGCAGACATTTGTGCGCTTGTCATTGAAGCATCTTCCCTGCTCTTCTCTAAAGATGCAGTAGAATTATTGAGTAATGCCTCTGATGCCTTAATCGCACAATTACCTGTCTATGAAGTTTCAGCCACTTTACTATCTGAATGCCAAAACCTCACCGACCTAATTAGCATAGGAACAGAAAATCTCATTTGTTCTTCTAAAGGTGAAGCCAGAAAAGCCATCCAAGGAAACGCCATTAGTGTAAATAAGGTGAAAATAACGGATCCTGCTTCTCCCCTACAATTCGATAAAATCAAAGGTAAGTTCCTATTAATCGGAAACGGAAAGCAGAAAAATTATATTTTATCCTTCAAATAGTCTAGGATTAGTCTTCTCCACAAAAAAATATCAAAAAATTAGAGTGCAGGTTTGTAGATTATAAAATAATCCTACATCTTTGCACTCCCAATCGCTAGGAACAAACGGTTTCTAGGGCAAGACTGAGAGTAGATCGAGTGATTAAATTCACGACAAGGCGGGTTGCTTTGTTTGATTTATTGGAGGTACAAGAGTTCTTTGACGTGTTGATAGAAATAAAGAAGAGGTATCATGTTTAAATCATGGTATCGAAGAATTAGCATTCAAGACAAG
>CAILUB010000281.1 GCA_903837305.1 uncultured Cytophagaceae bacterium | reverse complement strand
GCATATTGTAGCCACATACACTGGCGGAGATATATCCTTATACGTAGACGGGATACTAAGATCAAACAAGATACTGTCCTCGTTTAAATTTACAAACACTTCTTTTAACCCATCATTTGGCCCAACCCCAGATTCAAGTAATTACTTTTTAATTAATGCACCAGCAGCTTATAGGTATGCTCTAGATGTTAGCAGAATTCAAATACATTATTTAGACGGACAGACTCTACCAGCAATTCAGATTGCCGATCCAGATAGTGGTGAGGTTTTTGAATTTTACGATAACGACATATCCACTGCCTATAAATATGCTTACCCAGCCAATTCACCTTGGGCTAGTTTTCTAACAGACGATCTTTATTATGATTCCCAAGAAAATTCAATTTCTATAAAAAAATCTACTGGCGCAAAATCTGTTGTTATAAATGATTTTATAACAATACCATTAGGTCTTACAATTGATTCTTCAAAAATTGAATGGGACGGCGATAATGGAATTTCTGTAAGAACATCTGTAGATGGAGTAACCTATCAAGCCTGCGTAAATGGCGGTCCGATACCTCAGTATATTATTGGATCAATAAGCTCATCATATAATTTACACATAGAAATAACTTTGGCGTCAACAGACTCCGCAAAGTATCTTCCAAAACTTTATGGAATGATTATTAAGTTTTATAATAATCAAGTAATGTATTCTACAAATGGCGGAAACTATTTTTCAACACTGGAGGGGCTATCAGGCCCAACAAAATTTGATGTATCTTTAGGCAATCAAAGATACCCAATCTTATCAAGAGATTCAAGAAATGGTATAAAGGCATTGCAAGGTTCTGGATTTAAAATAGGGACTACTTCTGGGGTAGGTACTGCTCAATTTTTCTACACCCCTGTAGCACTAACTGACAGTGCATTATTAAGCTCAGTATTAACAAATGGGTATGCGGCATCTAATTATTCATGGAGGAGCACGGGAGTTATTAGCAAAACCAACATATCAGCAATATATGTTAATGGAATTAATAAGACCTCGGAGACTAGCATATCTAACGTTTTTGAAATAGGCCAGATGCACCACGTATTAATAGTCTTTTCAAACGATATATCGGGGGATATCAGATTTAATTACTCTCAATTTGGATCAGTAGAAGCCCTTTATCAAAATATTGCTCTATACCCTTCAAACTTTGATTCAACAAAAGCCCTTTATCAGTACGACCTATATAGGTACAAAAGCATTCAAGAGGTTTTAGATTCAAATACTTGGTCTATTCAATTGACAGAAAATTCAGTTACGCCTTATAATAATGACTGGATTGTGCAGCAAAACGTATAATCTGTCACATTGCCCTGACAAAAGCTGGACTTAAACATTAAAGAATGGTAAAATAATATTTATGGAAATTAAAAATGCTAGACAAAGTTTAGTTGAAGAAACGACCCTAGGCATTTACGTGTGGGAAATTGATGGGAAATGGGTAGGGGATGATGATGGACACTTCCTTTCGATTACATCAAAAAAAGGAAATAAAGAAAAGATTGAGCAGTTGAGAAAAGCTGTTTCTTCTTATGGCATTGATAGAGGCCAACCTAAATTTTTAGCGGGTCGTAGAAAGATTGACGACGAAACATATGAGTTCCAAAAACAAAGATTGGACCAAGGACTTGTTCCAGACCCTTTTGATATTGGAAACTATAAGGACGAAATGAGAGCATTGCAGTCTGATCCTAATTTTCGTAATACAGGGAGATAAAAATGGAATTTATAGAAGACGACACAACCCAGAGCATTGAAGTTTCTAATGTTGCTGATTGGATGAAATTTAACACTGTTATGGATGTTAAGACAAATGATCCATTTAAAATTCAAGAAGAAGAATTAAAAAAGGTAAGAGGACTCAGCCCAGCGTTTAGACGCAAAATGGGAAGAGAGTTATCAAAAGCATTTACTGGGCAAGAAGAAACAGGAACACAACAAAATTTATTAGCACAAGCCGTAACTGGTTATGCTATGTTCGACTTAATCGAGCCACCATATAACTTAGAGTATCTTTCACAGGTTTATGAAGTATCAACATATAACTACTCTGCAATTAATGCAAAAGTTTCAAACATTGTTGGCCTAGGATATGATTTTGTAGAAACTAAAAAAACTAACGATGCATTTGATTCTATTACTGACGATAAGCAGTTAGAGAGAGCCCGCAGAAAGCTTAATAAGCTACGTCAAGATTTGCAAGCATGGCTTGATGAAACAAATGATGAAGATACATTTACACAAACTTTAATAAAAGCTTATACAGACCTTGAAGCAACAGGTAATGGATATTTAGAAATTGGTAGAACAACTTCTGGAAACATTGGATATATCGGACACATCCCAGCAAAGACTATGAGAGTGCGTAGACTTCGTGACGGATTTATTCAATTGCTTTATGGCAAGGCTGTATACTTCCGCAACTTTGGTGACACAGAGACAGAGAATCCAATTGCAGGAGGACTTGATCGCCCTAACGAAATTATTCATTTAAAGAAATATACACCAATGAATAACTATTACGGAATTCCAGATATTATTGCGGCATTAAATGCCCTAGTAGGAAATGAATTTGCTGGCAAATATAACCTTGATTATTTTGAAAATAAAGCGGTTCCAAGATACATCATTACGGTAAAGGGAGCAAAGCTTTCTCCAGACTCAGAAAGAAAATTACTGGAGTTTTTCCAGGTAGGATTAAGAGGCAAAAACCACAGATCCTTATATATACCATTACCGTCCGACACACCAGATTCTAAGGTCGAATTTAAAATGGAGCCTATAGAGGCAGGCGCCCAGGAATCATCATTCAATGTTTATAGAAAAGCAAATAGAGATGAAATCCTTTTAGCACACCGTGTGCCTATTAATAAAATAGGAACTCCAGAGGGAGTCAATTTAGCAGTTGCTCGTGACGCCGATAAAACTTTTAAAGAGCAGGTTTGTAGACCAGCGCAAATGATTTTAGAGAAAAAAATAAATAATATATTTTC
>CAILUB010000280.1 GCA_903837305.1 uncultured Cytophagaceae bacterium | reverse complement strand
GCTTTAATGGGTTGTTCGATGGAATGCAAGTCATAGGAGGCTAATTTTTCAAGTTTAAAAGGTGCTTCAGCGGGTGTGAAAGCTCCATTTGCATCTACTCGTAAGGTGAGCTCCTCAGCGGAGAAGCGAGAGCGTATACTTTTTAAGAGTGAAAGTTCAGTCTCAAAATCAATGGCTCCTATTTTTAACTTCAGGCAAGAATATCCTTGTTGAAGTTTTTGCTCGATTTGCTCCCGCATGAAATCAGCGGTTCCCATCCAAATCAGACCGTTAATTGGTATAGCTGCAGAACCCATGGCGAATTCATTAGTGAATGGCTTATTTAAATCATGGTAGGCTGTCTCTAAGGCAAATCGAAAGGAGGGTTGATCGAAAGGGATTTCAGCGATCCAGTCATGGATGTCTACTGGTAAAGCTAAACCTTGAAAAGGGGCTAAAGCTTTCTCGAAAGCGGTAGAACAATCTTCCGAAAACTCGGGACTCAAGCCCAATAAAGGACCGGCTTCTCCTAAACCGATTCGAACTCCATCCGATAGTTCAACGAAATACGATTTCTTTTTCGTTAAAACGCCGCGCGAAGTGCCTGCTTCGAAATGAAATTGGAGTTCATGTGGATGAAATCGGAGGCTTATTTTAGACATGATGCAATTTATTATTTTCTAATCGATTTTGTGCCCTCCCGTATTATTTTTAGCTTTAAGGTTATTATATGAAGCAGATAATCACCTTTCTTCCTTCCTTACTTTTTGGTTTAATTACCTATGTTCGAAATAAACTCTTCGACTGGGGAATTCTGCCTTCTACCTCGTTTGATAAACCTCGGGTGATTGTCGTAGGAAATCTGTCGGTGGGCGGTACGGGAAAGAGTCCTCTGGTGACTTATTTAGTCCAAAACTGGCGATCAGATGATCGATTGGGGGTTTTGAGCCGTGGTTATGGGCGCAAAACCAAGGGCTTGGTGGAGGTGAAAGTCGATTCGACGGCTGATGAGGTGGGAGATGAACCTTTGGCCTATAAAACGTTATTTCCAAAGTTGCAGGTAGTCGTTTGTGAAGATCGGGTAAAAGGAGTTCAGCAAATGCCTGAGGTGGATGTCTTATTATTAGACGATGCCTTTCAACACCGTTCCATTAAAGGGGCTGTTAATTTAGTATGTTCGACCTTTTCTCAGCCTTTTTATTCAGATACTTTACTCCCTCAGGGGCGTTTACGTGAGTCTCCTAAAGGAATTAAACGGGCAGATGCCGTCATCGTGACACGTTGTCCCAGTATACTTACTAAGGAGCAGAAGTCTAATTTTGCGCAAGGGGTTTTACGAAATACAAAACAGGAAAAGCCCATCTTTTATACAGGTGTGCGTTATGGGAAACCACAAGGACCACGAGAACATTTACCTACTAAATGGTCATTGTTTGCTGGAATAGCAGATCCTGTGCCCTTTTTTGACTATGCGATGAGCTTAGGTCAGGTACTTGAAAAAGTAAGTTATGGGGATCATCACCACTTTACAGAAATCGAGTTATTGGAATTAGAACAGCAGGCCAAAATGATGTCAGGTGATGAAGGGTATTTAACGACCTTCAAGGATTATGTGCGTTTAAAGACTCAAATGGAACTCTATCCTAATCTAGCGAATCATCTTTACTATTTACCGATGGAAATGTATTTCATCGATCAAGAAGAACAGTTTTGGGACTGGTTGGGAAAAAACTAAATTGCAGCGTGAAATATAGACTAGTATTATTATTGTTTTTGGGTAGTTTATCGCCGCTGTTTGCTCAGAGGCAGAGGGTAGGACAGGTTCCTACGGAAGAAAGGAATGGTTTTCCTGATCCGATGGCACCCAGAGATCCGAATACCGCAAAATCTGCAACAAATAGTAATAAATCTGGGCGTGCTGCTTTAGATGACTCTACTAAAATGGTTTATGGACCTCAGACGATGTCTTATTTTGTGGAGGAAGATTTGTTAAACGGCCGAGGAACAAAAAATTCAGTAGATACGACTTTAAACCTATTTCATAGGTATTTATTTCAAGAACGATCGAGTTTTTTAACGGCTAATTTGGGTAATGAAGGTACTGCAGTGAGAAACCTTTTTTTGAGGAAACCGGATCAAATTGGTGCTCAAATGGGATATAATGCCTACCTACCTTATGCATTTGCGACAGATGAGGTTAAATATTACCAGACTAAATCGCCCTATTCTGATGTGGAATATTACTTAGGCGCAGGTGGTCAAACGCGCTTGAATTTTACTTTTGCCCGTAACGTAGATTCACTTTGGAATATTGGGTTTGAGATTCAGAGGTTGGTTTCAGATAAATTTTTAACTGATAGTAAGTTTAAAACGGGTGATCAAACATTATCCGGTCAATGGGGGGTCTTATTGCAAACTAATTTCAGGACGCGCAATAATCGGTATCGCTTATTAACGCATTTGAATTATTTTGATGTGGGTATTCAAGATCAAGGGGGAATTCAGTTGTTAAATGGGTTAGATCCGACCTCGGCCTTAAAATATGTAGATAATGGAGCGCTTTTTACTAATTCTGGCGTCCAATCAAATGATTCTTTTATCAAGTTCCATTTCTATCATGAGTTTATTGGATTCAAAGGATTGCAATTTTTTCAGCGAATTGATGTGGAGAACAGGATGGCTAAATTTAGAGATCTTGATTTCACTGCTAATTTATCGAACGCCTTTTATTCCAAAAATTTTGAGGTGCAGCAGGATTCACTTTATAATGAAAATCAATGGCAATCTTATGCACATCAGACTGGCATAAAAGGTGTTTTTAGAGGATTTAATTACCGCACTTATTTTAAGCAACGTTATTGGGACGTGAATAACCCGATGGCTAGATTAAATCGCAATTTATTAGAGAATTACGTTGGATTGTTTTTGCAGCAAAAAATCAATGATAAGATAGATTTTACAGCAGAAGGAGAGTACTTAATAGGTTCAGATTATCGGTTACATGCCACCTTTGTTTCTCCTTTCTTTCAGGTGAAAGCGAGTCGACTGTCTGTTAGTCCTACGGTCGCCCAAAATTGGAGTTATAATGCTTCTTTCCGTTGGGATCAATCGCTAGAGAACGTCCTTTTTGATGAGTTAACTGGTACACTTGATTTGCACTCGAAAGGTGTTTATTTCCGGCCAACTGCCACTATTCAGCAAATTGCCAGCTATGCTTATTTTGACACCTTGGCTAATGCGAAGCAATCTGCGGATGCGATTGGTGTATTTCGCACGGGTTTTAGTGCCGGAGCGAAGCATGGCAAATTTGAATGGACATCCCTGGTTTTTGCTAATACAAAGACAGGCCCCGATGTAATTAGGATGCCTGGCTTCGTGGCAAATGCCTCTTTCGCTTTAAATGTGCAATACAAGAAATTATTGTATATGCAATTTGGTGTGGATGTGCAGCATCAATCTGCCTATTATGCAGATGCCTATATGTCTGCCATACAACAATATCATCTGCAGGATCGCTATGAAATCCCTTCCTTTATACAAGTGGATCCCTACGTAAGCTTGCGCATTAATCGAGTTAGACTCTTCTTTAAAATGCAGAATGCGACTCAAGGATTACTTAATAATAATTATTACACGGCTTATTTACATCCAGCGATGGCGCGCTCTTTTGGTTACGGCGTAAGATGGTTGTTATTTGATTAAAATACATTAAACCTAAAAATATGAAATCGATTTCACGCCGAAATTGGGTGAAAGGAATGGCGCTGGCTACCTTAGGCAGTGTTGTTTTTACTGACCTCAAAGCTGCTGATGCACCTACTATTC
>CAILUB010000279.1 GCA_903837305.1 uncultured Cytophagaceae bacterium | reverse complement strand
TTAATGGCGATTTATGGCTGGTGGACTTGGTCTCAATCAGAGCAAAATTGGAAACCTGAAAGAGCGACATTTCGGCAACTTTCGAGAGGTTTAGCAGTAGCCATAGTTTTTGGAATGGGATCAGGCTATGTTCATCAGCAGTATTTTCCTTCCGTCAGCTTCCCTTTTTTAGATGCGAGTTTAACCGGCTTAAGTATTTACGGTACCTGGCTAGCGACCCAGCGAAAAATCGAAAACTGGCTCGTCTGGATAGTGGTCGATATCGCCTATGTAGGAATGTATGCCACGAAAGAATTATGGGGGACAGCTGCCCTCTATTTGGTCTTAATTATTTTAGCCTTGAAAGGCTACCTTGACTGGCTTAAACCCCTGAAAAACAGGGATTAAAAAAATTGTCAGAGATTTTATCCGTTATATTACCTTATTCCGATTGAGCTAATTATATTTGTGCCCTATTATAAAAAATCATTAGTTAGATTATGGCGAACGAAGAAAAACAAAGATACTCTGCCGAAGAATTAAAGGAGTTTGAACAGATTATCAAAGCGAAGTTAGAAGACACCCAAGCAGAATTAAAATATTTAAGAGAAGCGTTAAGTAAGAAAAACGACACAGGAACAGACGCAACTTCCGGAAACTCGAAAGTAATGGAAGATGGAGCTGATACTGCGGAAAAAGAAAACTTAAACCAATTAGCTGTTCGTCAACAAAAGTTTGCAGTTAATCTAGAAAATGCACTAATGCGCATTAAAAACGGCACTTACGGCGTATGTATCGATTCTGGAAAGTTGATTTCCAAAGAACGTTTACGCTTAGTACCGCACACACAACACTCGATTGAAGCGAAGTTAAAGCAAAAATAAAATGGGTTTGTTCGAAAACAATCGTCTAGTTGAATTGATTACTGACTATCTCAAGACTCAATTTGAGATCATCAAGTTAGATATTCAGGAAAAACTGGAGGAGATTCTTGTTCGAATTTTCAAACTTGTTTTAGTGGCAGCTGGTTTCGCAATTACGCTATTTTTCCTTCTATTAGGAGGTTCTGAGTGGATCAACCAAGCTCTAGAGAGCCGTTTTATCGGTTATTTCATCATGGCTGGCATCATTGGCCTAGCTAGTTTCGTTCTTTTCTTATCCTTAAAACCACGCGAAAATGAGTCAGAATAAAGAGAAAAGAGAAGAATTAGAAAGCCAGGCAGCTGAGATTCAGGAGAAATTAACAGAGACGGTTACTGAATACAAAAAAATCGGAAACCAGATGTTAATCGCTGGTGGCATAGTAGCCGGCGCTTACCTCTTATATTCAACCTTCTCTGGTTCCAAGAAAAAAGGTTCAATCGTGGGTGATGCCATTAAATCCTACGCCCTTGCGCTTGCTCTTTCCTATGCCAAAGACTTACTAATAGATTACCTAGCGTCATTGGAAGCAGAAACCGAAGCCGCGGTAGCAGAAGAATCGTCTGACAAAGCCTAACACCTCCTCCGGACGTTAGACTCCGGACTAGTGACTATCGACTTCGGACTATCGACTCCGGACTTTGGACTAGTTCTCCATCAAATACGCCTTAATAAACTCATTAATCTCCCCGTCTAAAACCGCATCCGTATTCGATGTTTGGTAATTCGTGCGGTGATCTTTCACGCGACGATCGTCTAATACATAGGATCTAATCTGCGAACCCCACTCGATTTTCTTCTTGCCTGCTTCCACTTCTGCGCGCGCGGCGTTGCGTTTATCGATTTCGATTTGGTATAATTTAGACTTCAATAGGCGCAATGCTACCTCTTTGTTCATTAATTGCGAGCGTTCTTGCTGGCAAGCGATGATGATTCCAGAAGGCTTGTGGGTCAAACGAACGGCTGTTTCGACTTTGTTCACGTTTTGGCCTCCTGCACCACCGGAACGGAAAGTATCCCAATCGATGTCCGCTGGATTGATTTCAATTTCGATGGTATCATCCGCTAAAGGACAGATGTAGACCGAGGCAAACGACGTGTGACGACGCGCGTTCGAGTCGAAAGGGGAAATACGCACTAAGCGGTGCACACCGTTTTCAGATTTTAAATTACCATAGGCAAATTCGCCATCCACCTCGATGGTAACGGATTTGATTCCTGCAACATCCCCTGGATTTTCATCCACTAAACGCACTTTGAAGCCGTTCTTTTCTGCCCACATGTGGTACATGCGCAATAACATGGCGGCCCAGTCTTGGGATTCGGTTCCACCAGCACCTGCATTGATTTCTAACACGGCGCTCATATTATCGCCTTCGTCAGACATCATTTTACGGAATTCCAAAGCCTCCAGGTTTGCCTCCAGCTTCTCCCCTTCTGCATCCACTTCCGCCTCGGTGGCTTCACCCATTTCGTAAAATTCCCAGATGGTTTCTAAATCGCCTTGCGCATTCGCGAGTTTATCGAACCCATCCGTCCAAAACTTCAGCCCACGCATCTCGCGCATCGTGCTTTCTGCCTTGTCTGGATTATTCCAAAATTCGGGATCCAAGGTGACCGTCTCTAGTTCAGAGATTAAATATTTCTTGTGATCGTAGTCAAAGATACCTCCTTAAAGCCTCTATTCTGGCTTTCAGGTCATTGAACCTGTCTCTAGTCATGTG
>CAILUB010000278.1 GCA_903837305.1 uncultured Cytophagaceae bacterium | reverse complement strand
TTTCCACAACTGGATGCGGGAACGAGGGAAATTAGGCGGCCAGCATAAAGTTCCGAGGTTAAGTAACCACCGGGAATTTTTAGAAGGAGTCAAGGCTCATTTTTAATCAAAACAAGCTATGTCGTTAAAATTAACTATCGAGAATGGTATCAAAGATGCCATGCGTGCGAAAGACGCAGACCGTTTACGTGCATTACGTGCAATCAAATCCATGATTCTTTTGGAAGAAACTTCGGGTTCTAGCGCTGACGGTTTAAGCGCAGACGCAGAGATGAAAATCTTAATGAAAGCAGCGAAACAACGCCGTGATTCATTAGAAGTTTATGTAGCTCAAAACCGCCCAGACTTAGCGGAAAAAGAGCAAGCGGAATTAGCCATCATCGAAGAGTTCTTGCCTAAGCAATTGTCTGACGCAGAATTAACCACTAAAATCACCGAAATCATCGCTGCTGTAGGCGCTACGAGTCCAGCGGATATGGGTAAAGTGATGGGTGCTGCTTCGAAGCAATTAGCTGGATTAGCGGATGGGAAAGCCATCTCAGCGAAAGTGAGTGAACTATTAAAGAAATAAGATTGGAAAAGAAGGTCGCGATACGGAATCTAAGTTTTGAACAGCTGAAGGCAGAGATGCTCGCAGCCGGGGAACCAGCGTTCCGGGCCAAACAAGTGTACGAGTGGATTTGGAAGAAGGCTGCCCGCAGTTTCGATGCGATGGGGAATATCCCTAAGACGACACGGGAATGGCTTTCGGAGAAATTCTCTTTGCAAATCGTGACGACTGCGGAGGCGCAGATCAGCTCCGATAGAACGATCAAATCCAGCTTTCAATTACATGATAAAAACCTCATTGAGGGGGTATTAATTCCTACCCGCGAACGCGTGACGGCCTGCGTTTCCTCCCAAGTGGGATGTTCACTAACCTGCAGCTTCTGTGCGACGGGTTATATGGACCGCAAGCGGAATCTAGAGTCGTTCGAGATCTACGATCAGGTCGTGTTAATCCGCGATCAGGCACAGGAAAAATACGGTCAAGCGCTGACGAACATCGTTTACATGGGGATGGGCGAGCCGCTATTGAACTATGCGAACGTGTTGAAATCCATCGAGCAGATTACTTCGCCAGAGGGTTTAGGGATGTCGCCACGCCGCATTACGGTGTCTACGGCGGGTATCGCGAAGATGATCCAAAAATTGGGCGACGATCAGGTCAAGTTCAATTTGGCTCTTTCCTTGCATGCCGCGAACGATACGAAGCGTAACCAGATTATGCCCATCAATGAGAGCAATACCTTAGACGTCCTCAAGGCCGCGCTTTTGTATTTCTTCGATAAGACGGGCAACGAAATCACGCTCGAATACATCGTCTTTAACAAGTTCAACGACACCATCGAGGATGCACGCGAATTGTATGAGTTTGCCAAAGGCATCCCGTGCAAAATCAATCTCATCGAATACAACCCGATTGCTCAGTCTTCTTTCGTGAATGCGGAGGCAGATGCGATCGCGAAGTTCTCAGCGTTCTTAGAAAGCAAACGAATGATCGTGAATATTCGCCGCTCCCGCGGACGCGATATTGATGCGGCTTGTGGCCAACTTGCCGGCAAAAAAGCCCCAGCAGATGCCTAATACGATGTTTCCCATCTTCTTGAAAATGGATCAAATCGAGACCTTGGTCGTGGGAGGAGGAAACGTAGCTTTAGAAAAAGCATCGGCGATTTTACGCAATTCCCCTGAGGCAAAATTGACCTTAGTGGCGCCCTTTTTTCGCTCAGAAACGATTGAATACCTGCAGGATTTTCCGCAGGTGAAGCTCCATGAGCGTCCGTTTCAACCTTCCGATTTAGAAGGACTGGACTTAATCATCTGCGCCACGGATTCTCCCGCTTTACACGCGGAAATCAAAGCCTTAGCGGCAGCCCAGCACTTGCTTTGCAACGTGGCGGATACGCCGCCTTTGTGTGATTTTTATTTAGGATCCATTGTCCAAAAGGGTGACCTAAAGATTGCGATTTCCACGAACGGGAAATCGCCTACTTTGGCCAAAAGAATCAGAGCCTTCCTAGAGGACGTCATCCCGGAGGACATCCAAACCTCCCTCGTTCAATTAGAGGCTGCCCGTAAAACATTAAAGGGTGACTTTCAGCAGAAAATCACCCAATTAAATGAACTAACTAAGAATCTAATCTTTAAAAAGAAGGACTAGTCGTCGATCTTCGCTGTCTCCAGCGTAGGTACTAAGGTATAAATAATCACCCAAGCTAACATGTACGCACTTCCGCAAAGCAAGAAGATGATGTTATAACCGTCGTTGATATTACCTAGTAATTTATATTTATCGAGTAAAGCACCCACGATCATGGGGAAGAAAATACCTCCCACTGATCCGGCCATTCCACCGATTCCGATTACCGAACTAACGGCTTTCTTCGGGAACATATCCGTCGCAATCGAGTAAATGTTCGCACTCCAAGCCTGATGTGCCGCAGCAGCTAAGGAAATCAATCCTACCGCCTGCCAGATATTATCGCAATAACGTGCTAACATAATGGGCACCACCGCAATCGCGAAGCTAAACATCGACCACTTGCGCGCTTTGAAGGACGGCCAGCCTTTATTGATTAAATAACCTGACAACCAACCGCCGCCAATACTACCAATCGTAGTCGCCGTATACACGATGATTAATTCTAAACTAGGCTTCTTTAAGTCTAATTGGAAGCGCTCAGAGAAATAAGAGGGCAACCAGAAAAGGAAGAACCACCAGATCGGATCTGTAAACATTTTGCCAAAAAAGAAGGCCCAAGTCTGCTTGAATCCAAATAATTTAGCCCAACGTACCGGCGTCACATTGTCATCTTTGGCTTCCATATCCGCGTGGATATAGTCAAATTCTGCTTTCGATAAAGACTGGTGTTTCGAAGGCACTTCATAGTAGAACCACCAGAAGATCAACCAGATAAATCCAATCGCTCCGGTCGCAATGAAAGCCATTTCCCAGCCATAGGCTCCTAAAATCCAAGGCACTAAAATCGGTGCTGCAACAGCGCCTATGTTTGCTCCCGAATTAAAGATCCCCGTTGCCAGCGCACGCTCGTTCTTAGGGAACCACTCTGCTACTGTCTTAATCGCCGCTGGGAAGTTTCCTGCCTCGCCAAGACCCAATAAACCACGCATAAAAGCAAAGCTCATGGTTCCAGTCGCTAAGGCATGCATCATCGCCGCGATACTCCAAACTACAATCGAAATGGAGTAGCCTAATTTAGTTCCAATACGGTCAATAATCCCGCCAAAACCCAATAAACTAATCGCATAGGCCGCTTGGAAAGCAATTACAATGTTTGAATAATCTGTCTCAGACCAGTCAAATTCTTTTTCTAAGACCGGTTTTAATAATCCAATAACCTGGCGGTCTAAATAGTTAATCGTCGTCGCGAAAAATAGCAGTGCGCATATTTTCCAGCGGTACTTTCCAATTGTTTCCATATTATAGTTCGTGATAGGTTTTGATCAAGTTAGCGATCGTGTTTGATATAGAGGTATAGTCTTGTTTTTGGATTAAATCAGCTGGGAACAATTGGGATCCCATCCCTACCGCCGCTGCGCCTGCACCAAACCACGTTTTCAAACTTTCACGGTTCGGTTCCACCCCGCCAGTGACCATAATTTTGGTCTTCGGCATCGGTCCTTGTATCGCTTTCACGAAAGCGGGTCCGACTACATTTCCTGGGAAAATTTTCACGTATTTCGCGCCCAAAATCTCCGCATTGCGAATCTCCGTCAAGGTCATCGTGCCTGGCATCCAAGGGATGTTGTGTTTTGCGCAAACCTCGCCTACGGAAGCCGTCGTGAAGGGTTGTAACATAAAGTCAGCGCCCATTTCGATAAATTCTGTCGCCTGTTTTGCATCGTAAATCGTTCCGATTCCGAGTACTAAATCTGGGCATTCTTTCTCGCAAAAGTCGATTAGTTTCGCAAAGATAGCCGGAGCCGCTTCTCCCCGATTCGTGAATTCAAAAACACGGATTCCACCATCGTAGCAGGCTTTCAAAACGTTTTGGGCGATCGTTTGATCGGCATTGAAAAATAAAGGAACAATCGGCGTTTCCGCTAATCGAGAGTATACTATATCTGCTGAATTTCTAGCCATTATTATCGTTTTAATCGTCCGGTGATATCGCCGCCCATGACGGTTTCTATTTCGTCTAGGTTGGATAAATTAATATCCCCTTCGATCGTGTGTTTTAAAGCGGAAGCCGCTACCGCAAAGGCTAAAGACTTCGCCTCATCGCCGTATACTAAGTTTCCGTAAATGTATCCGGCCATGAATGCGTCCCCACCGCCGATGCGATCGACGATTTGGGAGATTTCTACGGTATCTGATTTGATCACTTTAGAGCCATCAAAGGAGGTGGCTGATAAAGTATTTTGAGACGCAGAAATCTGGCCTCTTTTGGTATTAATAATCTTCTTGATGTTAGGGAAGCGGGCTTTGATCTGTACGCAGATATCGTGCCAGCCGCTCTTGTGCGAGCCCGTAGGAACGATGTCTAAGATATCCTCTGCGTCCGCTTTGCCACAGACGATAATGTCGCATTGCGCGATTAAAGCGGGCATCACCTCTTTTACTGATTTGCCATATTGCCAAAGGTTCTTCCGGTAATTCACATCCGCCGAAATCGTCAAACCTTGTGCTTTTGCCTCTTTTAATGCCGCAGTTAAGGCTACCGTAGCTGCCTCCGAAATCGCAGGCGTTATGCCTGTCCAGTGGAACCAACCTGCTCCGTTGAAAATTTCTTTCCAATTAAAATCTGCTGGATTTAAGTTAGCGAAAGCAGAATCTGCGCGGTCATACGTCACTTTGCTCGGACGCATTGCTGCCCCAAACTCCACGAAATACAAACCTAAACGACCCTCTTTATACGCCGTATGCGACATATCCACGCCTACTTGGCGGTAATAGCCGGTGGCAGCTTTGCCTAATTCGTTGTTTGGGAAACAAGTCACGTGTTCCGCCGGGATCCCGATGTGGGCTAATCCGCCCGCCACGTTTGCCTCGCCGCCACCGTAGGTGATGTTCAATGACTGTGCTTGGGTAATACGTCCATAGCCCGCAGGGCTTAAACGACCCATGATTTCCCCAAAAGTGATAACCTTCTTCATTAATTCTCGAAATTAAAAAATCCTGCCGCGTTGTTATAGGAGATGTCTTGCACTAGTTTGCCTAACCAGGCATGGTCAGCCGGCAATTCGCCATTTTCCACATCCGCGCCCAGTAAATTACACAAGATTCTTCTAAAATACTCATGTCTTGGGAACGAAAGGAAACTTCTGGAGTCCGTTAACATGCCCACGAAGTGGCTCAACATTCCCATATTAGACAAGGCATTGATTTGCTTTTCCATGCCGTCTTTTTGGTCCATAAACCACCAGCCAGAACCGAACTGCATCTTTCCTACAATTGTTCCATCTTGGAAATTACCCGTCATCGTCGCCAACAACTCGTTATCGCGCGGATTCAAATTATACAATATCGTCTTCGCTAATTGATTCGTCGAATCTAAGTGATTTAAGAATTTCGACAAAGGACGCGCCTGCTCAAAATCCCCAATCGAATCAAATCCCGTATCAGGCCCTAAAGCACCTAACAGACGGTCATTATTATTGCGAATCGCCCCTAGGTGGAATTGTTGTGTCCAACCTTTGGCATGATCTAAATGCGCAAAATATACCAGCATCGCTGATTTAAACTGTACTTTCTCTTTCTGATTAATCGTTTTACCGGTCATTAATCGCTCAAAAATGTGCGCGATTTCCTGTTCCGTATAGTCATCCGCGTAAATCTGCTCTAATCCGTGGTCACTTAAACGACATCCCACAGAATGGAAGAAATCATGTCTCGCCGCAATCGCTTTCTTGTAATCTACTAACGTATGAATCTCCATTTCAGCCGCAGCCGCTAAGGAATTCACATATTCTACGAACACAATCTCATCGTCCACGCCCATCGCCTTATCCGGACGGAACGTAGGTAAGACTTTGATCGCAAATCCACTCGCCTTTATTTGTTGGTGGAAGGCTAAATTGTCGATCGGATCATCCGTCGTACAAAGCGCTTTCACGTTCATCTTTAACAATAAGTTGCGCACAGAAAACGCTGGAGTACGCAAAAGAGCATTGCACTGATCGTAAATGCGCTTTCCACTCTCCGCATTCAATAATTCCGTTATACCGAAATAGCGCTGCAACTCTAAATGCGTCCAGTGATACAAAGGGTTGCGCATCGTGTAAGGCACCGTTTCAGCCCATTTCAAGAACTTCTCTTCATCTGAGGCATTACCTGTGATGTATTTTTCATCCACCCCGTGAGCACGCATGGCACGCCACTTGTAGTGGTCGCCGGCTAACCAGATTTGGGAGATATTATCGAATTGCTTGTCCTCCGCGATCTGCTGAGGAATCAAGTGATTGTGGTAATCAATAATGGGCATGTCAGCCGCATACTGGTGGTACAAAGTCTGCGCCGTCTCGGACTGCAACAAGAAATCTTTATCTAAAAACGCTTTCATAGTATTTCGTTTAATCTATTCGGTAGGTAGTGGGTAGTGGGTAGTCGACAGTCGACAGTCGGCAGTCGGCAGTGAGTAGTAGTCAGTTTACTCTCTCTACTCTTTACTCTCTTATCTCTACTCTATTCAGTTGTCAGTCCGAAGGGAATGAGTCCGAAGGAAACATTCACCATTTACAATTTACCACTTACCATTTCATTCACCATTCACCATTTTCTCCTTTATGCTTTGTGCTCTATTCTTTATGCTTTAAATCTATACTCTCCTCTCTCTACTCTCCTAAATATACTTCGTCACCCCCTCCACAAACCCGGGAACCTTTGTCAAATCCGTGCCCCAAAGATCCGTATTGGATAATACTTTCTTCAAGTCAAAATCTTTCCATGCCTCGTAGAAATAGGGTGCATAATCACATTGGATAGGATAGGCCTCCCCGTTGCTATCACCATAGTATTTTCCACCTTCCTCTTTCACTGCGTGCATGAACTGTAAATAAGCCGCGAAGCCCATGCAGAATAGCTCAGGTGCTTTGCCAAAGTTTTTGGCATAATTAATCACCAAAGGCACATTACGCATCCGCATTTTCGTCGTGTACTGCACCGTAATGTCGATCAATTTGTGGTTAATGTATGGATTGCGGAAACGATCTAAAACCGAACGTCCGAAGCGATCCGCCACCTTGAAATCCATTTTATAAGGGATGCCCAGCGCTAATTCGCTCAGCATTAAATTCATGATCAATTTGCTTAAATAGCCGTTCGCCATCACATCTTTTACGAGACGGAATCCTAATAAAAAGGACATTCCACAAAGCAAGGTGTGCGTTCCATTCAACAAGCGCAATTTCAATTCGCGGTAGATCTCGATATCCTCCGCAATGATTACGCCTTTATCTGCTGGGGCAAAGGAAAGCACATCCTTTACTTTTTTACCGCCTTGTATTGCCCAAAGGCTATACACCTCTGAAATGATCATCAAGGAATCTTCATAACCTAATTGTGCGCAAATATCCGCGTTTGTCGCCGCATCCGGGCTACCCGGTACGATGCGATCCACTAAGGAATTACAGAAGTGATTCGCTGTTTCTAACCAAGACACGAACTCAGCTGAAAGACCGTGGTCTGCTGCTAATTTCAAGACGATGCCTTTCAACACATCACCGTTGTTGATAATTAATTCGGTAGGAACAATCACCATTCCTGAGGCATCAGATCCTGCGAAATGCGTGAAACGCGCGTGTAAGAAAGCCAATAATTTAGCAGGGAAGGAGTTAGGACAACCGTTTGCAATCGGATCGTTTGCCACGTAGGTGATCCCTACTTCGGTGGTATTTGAAAGGATGATTTGCATCTGATCGCTTTTCGCGCATTCGATGATTTTATCCCAGTCCTTTGACGCTGTGATGGTACGCGAGATGGAAGCATTGATGATGTTCTCTTCTTTAGCAACCCCATCCTCGATTCCTTTAATGCAATGGGTGTACAATCCATCTTGTTCGTCGAAGGCATCTGCACCGCCTTTAGCCGTCGATTTTACGACTACTACGCGACCCTTGAAAATTCCTTGGCGGTTCGCTTTGTCGATGTAAAAATCACAAAGTCCACGTTGTAATACTCCGGTCCCAAACTGCAGGACTTTCTCCGGATAGGTAAAAACCTCCGGTGATGGAACTTGTAAGGCAATAGAAGATTGAAGTTTGCCCGACTCCAGGAATTTTTTAGATAAGCGCATAGTAATTCTAATTTCCTTTAAAAGGCATAAATCCCACGTTTTTACCTGATTTTCAGGCAAAAAAATGGGATTAATTGACCTAAAACGTTTACGCTTCGCCTATGGGGCCGTTATAATTCATCGGGAATTGGAAACCAGCGGCATCTCCTTCTTTCATAATTGGGCCAAAGGCCTCTTCGTACTTCTGAATATTCTCTTGTAGCGCCTGCATTAAGCGGTAAGCGTGGTCCGGAGTCATCACAACTCTCGACTTTACTTTGGCCTTCGGAAGACCGGGCAAAATGCGAATAAAGTCCATTACAAACTCCGATGGGCTATGCGCAATAAGCGCTAAGTTTACGTAATGACCTTCCGCCATCTCTTCAGGAAGTTCGATATTCAATTGATTTTCTTCTGTGGGGTTTTCCATATTTCTTTTCAAGTAAAAAATAAACCCCCGAACTTAAGAAAAGCCGGGGGTCTATTCAAATGAATCTACAAATTAGTTTGCAGCCTCTACTTTTTCTTTCGCCTCAGCGATCTCAGCAGCTTCCTTCTTCGCTTCGATAGCTCTTAGCTCATCTTTCGATGTCACTAAGATGTCTTTGTAGCGACGAAGACCTGTACCTGCTGGAATCAAGTGACCTACGATAACGTTCTCTTTCAAGCCGTCTAACGTATCCACTTTCGCGCGAATCGACGCCTCAGAAAGTACTTTCGTAGTTTCCTGGAACGACGCAGCCGAGATGAATGACTCCGTTCCTAACGACGCTTGCGTGATACCTTGTAAGTTAGAAGAAGAAACGGCTGCTTGCGCATCACGTACCTTCATTAACTTCATATCTCTACGCTTTAACGAAGAGTTCTCATCACGTAAAGCACGAGCAGAAAGAATCATACCTGCCTTATATTTCTCAGAATCTCCAGCATCAGTGATCACCTTCTGATCTAAGATCAAGTCGTTCTCGTGACGGAATACGAAACGATCTACGTTTTGACCTTGTAAGAATTGGGTATCACCTGGCTCTAAAATCTGAACTTTTTGCATCATTTGGCGAACGATACACTCGATGTGC